>NZ_JBBOPQ010000002.1:0-59546 GCF_038003695.1 Paenibacillus sp. FSL L8-0494 | reverse complement strand
GTAGCAATCAGCCAGGAACAATGCTCAGATCCGGATCCTGCAGACACATAAGTGAGCTGCTGATCGATGCGCCGGCGGTAGCTGGTCCTGGGCGCTGGACCGCATCCAGGAGAGCGTGAGTAGCAGCTGCAGGGGATCCAGCGGTGAGCGGTAGCAATCAGCCAGGAACAATGCTCAGATCCGGATCCTGCAGACACATAAGTGAGCTGCTGATCGATGCGCCGGCGGTAGCTGGTCCTGGGCGCTGGACCGCATCCAGGAGAGCGTGAGTAGCAGCTGCAGGGGATCCAGCGGTGAGCGGTGGCAATTAGCCAGGAACAATGCTCAGATCCGGAACCTGCAGACACATAAGTGAGCTGCTGATCGATGCGCCGGCGGTAGCTGGTCCTGGGCGCTGGACCGCATCCAGGAGAGCGTGAGTAGCAGCTGCAGGGGATCCAGCGGTGAGCGGTAGCAATCAGCCAGGAACAATGCTCAGATCCGGATCCTGTAGACACTTAAGTGAGCTTCTGATCGATGCGCCGGCGATACCTGGTCCTGTGCGCTGGATCGCATCCAGGAGAGCGTGAGTAGCAGCTGTAGGAGATCCAGCGGTGAGCGGTGGCAATTAGCCAGGCCAATGCCCGAATTTGATTCCTGCAGACACTAAGTGAGCTGTTACTGCAGGGATCTACCGGTGAGTTCTAGTTACTCAATCTCTTGTAAAGCAATGAGCACTAAAATAAGCACTGTAAAAATTAACTTTGGCTCAATTAGTAGATTTCGTAATTATCTATTTAATAAACCTTGCTTTACCTTGTAAAGTTTATAAGCTTCTTCATAACATGTAGAAAAATATCCAGTTGGATTGTTTATTTTCAAATGCATAGATACACCACCAGAAACCAAATCAAGATTACAAGATTTCTCGAAGTAGAGTTCACACGCTTTAATAACTATTTCTGGTAAGAGAATATCTTTATGATGGCTGCTTAACATTAGAAAGATAGATTCTATATAACTATCATTCATTGGTATATTATCTGCTACGTAGCAATATTTAGGCACATTAGTACAGAGCACTTCGTATATTCTATTTAAATTATCATCAATGTTATTCAATGGAAGATTTATAGAGGCGGCGATAGCCGACCCATTCAATCTATCATTCAATATTGAATCTGAAGTAGTCTTTGAAGTAATCTCTGGTATTGCTGTTCCAGCAGGGAGGTTCGGAGTTCGATTCTGGAAGTTCGAGTATCCAGATTGACCGTTCGAAATTCCTGTATGGTGATTCGAATCTCCAATTTGGACCTCCGAACTTCCATTTTGGAACTTGCTATCTCCAAAATGGTCTTCCGAACTTCCATTTTGGAACTTCGGGTATGTCATTTGAAAGTTTGTTATATTTAGCGTTCGTTGTAATGATTCGTATCCCTCTAAGTGATAACCTTTTATACTTAGATCAGTCATAATTTGTATTAAATCTACTCTGTATTGAAATGTTTTATCCCAAGAATAATTAGGATTTCTTCTCTCGTAGATCCATCCACCGTCAATCAAATTTTTTATTTTTCTTCTTATGGTTTGAATACTTGCCTTAAGCATTAATTCCTCAGACAATTCTTCTGCTTTTTTATAAAACCAACCATGATCACGTTTTAGATTTGGCTGCAGTCCATTGGTAGACATACGCTCAGTTTCTTCTTGAATTAACTTATCTGCATCTTTGACTCTTTCAGACCAATAAATAAATTGATTTAGTATTAATGCTGACACGTAATCGCCGGTTAAAGCTACCAGTTCCTCTTTAATAACGACCCGTTTTAGTTTCATTGGATTTTGCATAATTACCTCCTGATTATGTAAAATGTGACAGAATGAGTCCCCTTTTTAAATTGCTATGAGATCGATTGTATATATGTTCTGGTAGTGGCAAAGGGTTTGCAGTCGTTCCTATTATGAATTTTTCATATAGTGCGAAATTATAAATAGCAAAGATCTTAAGCCAGCGCATTCATACGTAGTCCTATAAATCTACTTCTAACGCACACCGTGGAAAAAAGGATCCTTTGCATGGTTTAGATGAATTACCCCTCTAATAGATGGATTTTAATTGTTTATGAATACAGAAAAAGCCCACGATCTGCCTGTACAAAGACAAATCGAGGGCTTGTAAACACTTGAAAAATAGATGACACTATGGTAAATTAATATATATCAATACCATAAATAAGGTATTAAGAAATACCCCAGGTCATTGTTAAAGCACTGATTCACCGATGTCCAGATCGGTTGATTCGGCACCTAGTATCAGAGCTCCAACTCTTCTACTAGAAGCTTTTTCAATGGCTATTTCTTTGTCAAAAGAACAATTTAAGTTATCCACATTTTAGCACATAAGGTTATAAAAAAGAAGAGAAAAGTTGTTCACAGCCTTGCTCCACACCTATATTTTGTCGGAATTTTGCTTATTTTTTCTAAACATGCACCATAAAAACGCAAGCCCTGATTCTACTAAAAATACCCAACCTAAAACTGGTGTTGTCAAAATTTCCATTCTACTCTCTCCCTTTGTATGTTATTCTGGAGAGGCGTGGTACCGGCAAAGTTTCACGCCTCTTACAAGTCGATTGCTCCTACGCATTCGGCTTTTTTGTTTTATTAATAAGATTGTGTACCTGATCTAATTGCTGTGACTTAGATACGACTACATAAGAATTTAACGCATAAAGGTTACTTAGTTCATACATTTCAGATTGAAGTGCCTCAAATTGATCGTAAAGTGATTCAAGTGAAACCTCGGCCATGTAATCACCTCCTCTTTTATTTTATTATACCATCAAAACATCTTTTGTAAATGGTTTTAGGTATAAAAAATAAAAAAAGCTTTGTATTTAATAAATCATACATACAAAGCTTTTTAAGGTTATATTTATGGCTCTGGATTGTACTGTCTGCTGGTACTTATGTACATGCTCCAACTACTAGAATCTAGCTGCTCATACTCAGTTGTTTATCATAGTGACCTAGAAATATCGACTTATTCTGTTTCAAAATTTTGATTACAATCACCACATAAAATGTTTAAGTCTTTTTTATATGATCTTACTGAAATCCCACATGATGGACAGGTCCATTTAATAGATTTTGAGCCTGACTCATAACCCATATTAGTACTGCTAGAACTGGCTATTTCATCCGTTCCCCCCCCCTCTGCTAAAGCTTTGAAATAACTATATCCATGACGTGCGATAACGAATATTTCTTTTCTAATCGGCATTTCTCCTATTTTTCGTTTTGCCTCATCTCCAAGTCTCGCATAAGTCCATCCATGTTTAGGATCTGGTTTATCCTCCTTGTATTCAAATCCTAGCTCTAAAACCTTTTGTTTAAAGCGTTTATTATGATATGTACCTTTACGACTGGTATCCTGTATACCTGCGTGAAGGTGGTAGAGATGGACCATTTCATGCAAAACAGTATCCATCGTTTCATAAAAGTCCTGATCCATAAACTCAGCTGATAGATTTAATTCATACATTTGCAATGTCCCATCTTGTGTGCCCCAAACGGGTACTACTGAACACCATCCCATAGAAAGCCTTTGATGCCCGTTTGATTGTATAGTTATAGCTGGTGTAGGTAATACCCCATCAAAATAAGTTTTATTAAACAATTCAAATACGTGATGAAGCTCTTTCGTTATATCACTTAATGTTAAAGATTTTATATCAAACATAGGCTCCTCCTTTTTTTGAGGCATATGCCTCAAAAATATTATTTATAATAGCATATTGATCTATTACTATCAATTTTTCTTCTGCAGGTTCCGGATCTGAGCATTGTTCATGGCTAATTGCTACCGCTCACCGCTGGATCCCCTGCAGCTGCTACTCACGCTCTCCTGGATGCGGTCCAGCGCCCAGGACCAGCTACCGCCGGCGCATCGATCAGCAGCTCACTTATGTGTCTGCAGGTTCCGGATCTGAGCATTGCCCTGGCAATTGCTACCGCTCACCGCTGGATCCCCTGCAGCTGCTACTCACGCTCTCCTGGATGCGGTCCAGCGCCCAGGACCAGCTACCGCCGGCGCATCGATCAGCAGCTCACTTATGTGTCTGCAGGTTCCGGATCTGAGCATTGCCCTGGCAATTGCTACCGCTCACCGCTGGATCCCCTGCAGCTGCTACTCACGCTCTCCTGGATGCGGTCCAGCGCCCAGGACCAGCTACCGCCGGCGCATCGATCAGCAGCTCACTTATGTGTCTGCAGGTTCCGGATCTGAGCATTGCCCTGGCAATTGCTACCGCTCACCGCTGGATCCCCTGCAGCTGCTACTCACGCTCTCCTGGATGCGGTCCAGCGCCCAGGACCAGCTACCGCCGGCGCATCGATCAGCAGCTCACTTATGTGTCTGCAGGTTCCGGATCTGAGCATTGTTCCTGGCTAATTGCCACCGCTCACCGCTGGATCTCTTGCAGCTGCTACTCACGCTCTCCTGGATGCGGTCCAGCGCCCAGGACCAGCTACCGCCGGCGCATCGATCAGCAGCTCACTTATGTGTCTGCAGGTTCCGGATCTGAGCATTGCCCTGGCAATTGCTACCGCTCACCGCTGGATCCCCTGCAGCTGCTACTCACGCTCTCCTGGATGCGGTCCAGCGCCCAGGACCAGCTACCGCCGGCGCATCGATCAGCAGCTCACTTATGTGTCTGCAGGTTCCGGATCTGAGCATTGTTCCTGGCTAATTGCCACCGCTCACCGCTGGATCTCTTGCAGCTGCTACTCACGCTCTCCTGGATGCGGTCCAGCGCCCAGGACCAGCTACCGCCGGCGCATCGATCAGCAGCTCACTTATGTGTCTGCAGGTTCCGGATCTGAGCATTGTTCCTGGCTAATTGCCACCGCTCACCGCTGGATCTCCTGCAGCTGCTACTCACGCTCTCCTGGATGCGATCCAGCGCACAGGACCAGGTATCGCCGGCGCATCGATCAGCAGCTCACTTATGTGTCTGCAGGTTCCGGATCTGAGCATTGCCCTGGCAATTGCTACCGCTCACCGCTGGATCCCCTGCAGCTGCTACTCACGCTCTCCTGGATGCGATCCAGCGCACAGGACCAGGTATCGCCGGCGCATCGATCAGCAGCTCACTTATGTGTCTGCAGGTTCCGGATCTGAGCATTGTTCCTGGCTAATTGCTACCGCTCACCGCTGGATCCCCTGCAGCTGCTACTCACGCTCTCCTGGATGCGGTCCAGCGCCCAGGACCAGGTACCGCCGGCGCATTGATTAGCAGCTCACTTATGTGTCTGCAGGTTCCGGATTTTTGTTTTCTTACGCTCTTCCCAAAAAAAACCTAATTAAGTGGCTTTTGAGGCCAAATAATTAGGTTTCCACTTGTTTAAAGTCGTGAGGGATCTATAGTTGAGTAAAAGTTATCTTTCTCTGAGTTTACGTCCTTTTTTGCTTCAATGCTAGTCACAGCAGAACTTGTATCTTGGTTCTTTTCATCACTAATTTCTGGATCTACGCTTAACTCTGTAGAAGAATTTGAAATCGATAATTTATTTTTCAAATCATCCATAACAGCAATGATATTTTGAAAATCTTTGGAATATGGCTCTAAAAACATTGTTTTTTGAATATCAATATCCGTAATATCTCTATATCCAAAGCGATCAATCATATGTCTAACCAACGTTGTGAGTGAAATTTGAATGTTTCCTTGTGCATTAACCCATTTATTTAGAGACTGAAAATCATTGAGTTTATTAATACGCCAGGACACAAGATCTCGTTTACTGACCTCTTTATTATCCTCGTTCACGACTTAACAACCTCCGAAGGAAAAAACACTCTATCATGAAGTATTGATAAACCTTCAAGATTCATATCTACCGCATACTCTGCAGGAATCCAAAGTACAAAGCAATGCACTTCCTCTGCGAAAGCGACTAGCTCGGAATAAAGTTCCGATTCAAATGTTATACTACCGCCTCCAAGCACCATAAAGTACTCAATGTCCCCACCTATTACTATGTAACGTTCTTTAATAATCTCTAAAATATTCTGCGCCTCTACATACTTAGCATCATCCATAAATGCTATAGCAGATTCATGTAAATTATCATCAGTATTTAACAACAAATCATCAAATCGCTGTCTATTAATTTGTAGGTGACCTCCGAGATCACTTGATAGCGCTTTAGCTGCCTCTTCTGCTGCATGACCCACCCCACGCTGTACACCGGTACAGTTATCTATAACAGGATTAGCACCATGAAGATGAATTAATTCCGTTGTTCCAGAACCTATGTCAGTTAATAAGCCTTTTTTCTGTGCAATTTCAACTTGAGTTAAGTTCGCAATATGTTCTCTGCCCTTTTTCCCTTTATACTCCTTTACTAATTTATCCAGTATTCCAGGGACTTTATTTTCCTTGGGGGTCGGTGCTTCCCTCAATGCATATATTGCAGGTACGCCCTCTTGAGTTATTTTAACGGAAATATAGTTAATTGTAACAGTTACTAAAGAGGTTCCAATATATACAATCACTACATGCGAAGACTTTCCATCTCCGTTATTAGTAAATCTTTTTTCCATCATTGAAGCAGTTGCTGGTTTCCATTCAGAGGCAGGGATTGCTCCTGTCATTTTTGCTTCAATTGATAAGGTTACCGGCAATTTGGCATGT
Organism: Paenibacillus sp. FSL L8-0494; assembly: GCF_038003695.1. Taxonomy (NCBI): domain Bacteria; kingdom Bacillati; phylum Bacillota; class Bacilli; order Caryophanales; family Paenibacillaceae; genus Paenibacillus; species Paenibacillus sp. FSL L8-0494. The sequence continues at coordinate 52,869 of NZ_JBBOPQ010000002.1, read as the reverse complement.
TCTTCGTAGTATTCAGCAATTGCTGCGGCTGCTGTCATTGAGAGATTCATAATCACTGGTATGTCATGCTTATGCTTTTCACCAATTCGTATATTCATATTTTCGGTTTTAGCAATATTTAGATTCGCACGTTTACCTACACTAAAAAATCCCGATCTCTTTAATGCAGGACTTGTAATATTCACGGTTAATTCATCAAATAGATTAGCCATATGTTTTTCAAGATTACCTTCTGCAATAGCTGGTTGTTCAGTAAGCCGTTTTATCGTAGATGGCTGTACCAGTTTTTTACCATTATAATACATCTTGTTAGTAGAGTTTCCAAAATCATTTTTAATATTAGCAACCATTTCACAATCACCTCATTTTTAATTTTTAAATCCTTTCAATTCAAAATGAATTGTATTTGAATTTAATTTGAACACGAAAATGATTCTTCTTTACAAATATATACCAAATCTCAAAAGTAATCAAGTATTTTAAATTCATTTTCAATTCAATTTGAGTTTAATAATGAAATGTATATAATTAAAATCAGTGCTTATCTTAAATATTCTTCATTTATAATTCAATATGAATTCATTTATTCCTATTACTTTTATAAGTTTTTACCACTAATAGACTACAAAAAATATAGTCGGCACTTATTTTCATATTGCATAATTCCCCTCTCAAAAAAGGAACTTTATACCTACAAACAGAGTTAAATCACCTCTTATATTACTTTTAAAGATAATATTCGTCATAATTTATTATTATTTTTAGTAAGTTTTCCATTGCTATCATTGGTTTTATATGGCAATATAACTATTGAAGTTTCATCTAAGCCTATCTAAGTTCATCTATTAAGGTATTTATTAAGCCGGTTTTATCTTACAACATTAAATATGGAGGGAAATAATGGATCACACAAAACTAAAAGGCATCGGAGATTCAAGTTCTATCACAATCCCTAAAAACTATATTGATTACATTTCAGGTGAAACAAAAGCAGTTAATGAATATCACTTGTCTCTGATTAACGAAGCAATTGGAAATCGAAAATTAATACACCTTGTTATGACTGGTATATCACTAGTCGAGAATTTAAAAAGAGGGACTGATTTAATTTCTGTAACACACTGTATTAATCAGGAAAATTACAAAGCTCGGGTAGCAGGATATTTAGAAATAAAAAAAAATGATCAATTACAAATGAATGCTGGGACAATCGCCCATTTGCTAACATCAGTGTTAAATCGAAATTAATACTTAGGAGGTTTTTTTATGATGAATTGCGGAAATTGTAGCCATTGGAACTGGTGTTCAAAAACAGATGGGAAAATCGAAGAAAGTGAGACAGTTTGCAGTTTCTCACCTTCTAGATTCACTGGAAAAATAATAGAAGATCAGTCGGAAGCAGAGATTGACAAAAATTTAATTTCATTTGATGGATTAATAGGAATTATTCGGAGAATCGAAGCTAAAAGCTAAACTATTTTTTTTTGGACATAAGTTTCATAAGTGATAACAAATGTTCTTGATCAGTTGGAGTCAGCTGCCTAAATAAAGTCAGCATGTTAATCTCCGCTGCTGTAGGGGTCAAATCAGAAAAAAATATGTCCCAAAAATCAATACCTACGGCATCTGCCCAACGTTGCAAAGCTGATGTTGTTGGAGCACGCTTATTATTTTCCCAATCAGATAAAGTTCCAACTGATATTCCTGAACGCTCAAATATTTTTTGTTGTGTGAGATTTCTATTTTTACGAATTGCTCTTAATCGTTCACCTATGTATTGCAATAGAGATCCTCCTACAAAATAAGCTGAGAATACGAATTTTAGTTATTTGTAATACATATCTTCTCAAAAAAAGTAATAATGGAACACTGTTATATGGGTAACTTACTATTTTTAGTAATATTCATTGTCATAATTACTTATTTAGATAAGTTTGAGATATGTATTTTTGATATCCATATTAAATCTGTCTATCACGGAAGGAGAAATTAATGCGAAGCGTGCAGATTACCAAAACTAACATCAGTTCGTTACCACTTGACTGGATTTATATACGCTATCAAAGACTTCAAAAAAGTTGTTTAAAATCAGAAGGAGAAACTCACTCTGATGAATTAGATCTAATTAGAGAATACTTTGATTTGAATGGTTACGCTGCGATTTTTGGAATAACTAATAAATCAGATGCTGATCAAATGGAAATGGAAATTCCAACTGCATCACGATCTCAATATGTCCCTATTATAGAAAATCGTTTGCGTGAGCATTATCGATTAACACAAAGAAAACATAATCTTGAGCAGCAGCTGACCGATATTTTGGGTGCATTCTATGTTCTTGATTTACCTAAAATGACTGCTACATATGGAAATATCAGTGGCGTTCAAACAAGGGGGGGAGTATCTTCTCCGATTGAAGATGCAGTAATGAGACCATTTTCTAGAGCTGAAAAAATCAAGGAAGAATTAATGAATGTTGAAGATCGTTTATATGATATGGCTCATGCTCTTAGTGAATTAACTGAGCCACAGCTATCTTTGGTAAGTGCGAAATATTTAGTTAGACGCGAACCCAAAGATGATCAATTAATGAGTGTCTTAGGGTTTGGAAGACAAAAATATTATGAGATTAAAAAAACATCACTAATTAGAATTGCACAAGAACTATCAGTCATATAGTAATTTCCAGTTAAATGGAGGTAGACAGATAATGTACTTTAACAAAGGAGCTTCTTACATAATCAATTATGGAACCTTCGAGAAACTTTCAAAATTCATCCTAAGCGAGAATGGGAATAATCATTTTGTTGATGAAAACGGAGAATTTATTATATCTGACAATTTTTTACTTAAGAAAAAAATCATTGTATCTTCAGCGTTAAAACATTAATTTCCATTGGGGTTCATTACAGAACCCACTCAAAAACACTATATGAGATATCAGATAAGAGATTTAGTCGATACCTCATATAGTGTTTTTTTTGCTGCGTAATAGAGTGTTGCTATTTGAACCATACACCCGATCTAAGAGAGTGTGAGCTGCTGTAGATTCCGGATCGATTCGCCGGCGGTAGCTAGCAGCATCCAGGAGAGCGTGAGCTGCAGGGGATCCAGCGGTAAGCTGCAGCATTTAGCCAGGGCAATGCTCAGATCCGGATCCTGTAGACACTTAAGTGAGCTTCTGATCGATGCGCCGGCGATACCTGGTCCTGTGCGCTGGATCGCATCCAGGAGAGCGTGAGTAGCAGCTGCAGGAGATCCAGCGGTGAGCGGTGGCAATTAGCCAGGAACAATGCTCAGATCCGGAACCTGCAGACACTTAAGTGAGCTGCTGATCGATGCGCCGGCGGTACCTCGTCCTGGGCGCTGTTCCGCATCCAGGAGAGCGTGAGTAGCAGCTGCAGGGGATCCAGCGATGAGCGGTAGCAATTAGCCAAGGCAATGCTCAGATCCGGTTCCTGCAGACACATAAGTGAGTTGCTGATCGATGCGCCGGCGGTACCTCGTCCTGGGCGCTGGAACGCAATCAAGAGAGCGTGAGTAGCAGTTGCAGGGGATCCAGCGGTAAGCGGTGCAATTAGCCAGGCCAACGCTAAAATCCAGAATCTGCAGACAGTTAGGTGAGCAGCTGAAGACTCCGGATCGATACAATGATTTTAATTTATTATGTAATTAAACACTTGATTTTTAATGTCTTGATGGTATAATTAAATCAAGAAACAATTAGAAAAGGGGATATAAAATGGAATGCATTATCGAAATCACAAGAATTACTCAACAAATTGATAAAACAAACTTACCACTCATACGTGTTTGCTCACCTATTGATGCAGTTGAGATCACAAACAAATACATAGTTGACGAAGATAGAGAGGTTCTTCTAATTATGGTTCTTGACACTAAAAACCAAATTATTGCTATCCATCGTTGTCATATGGGATCCTTAAGCGCATCAATCGCTCATCCAAGAGAAATATTCAAGGCTGCAATCTTAAATAATGCTGCAAGTATAATCATAGCTCACAACCACCCTAGCGGCATTGTAACCCCATCTGAAGAAGATATAAAGTTAACACAACGTGTAGCAGAGTGCGGTGAAATAATGGGCATTGAACTTTTAGACCATTTAATAGTAGGGTGGCAAGAAGGCTATTATTCTTTTAAATCCTCTGGTTTATTATAAAGCTGTAAAAGCTATCGGCTTTATAGCCGGTGGCTTTTACTCTAAAATATTATTCGGATAAATTAAAAAATGGAGGTTGAATACTAATGGAGAAATTCACTGATTATTCACATAAAAACCAATACAGATTAATAAAAGCACAACTACCCGCAGGAAAACGAAATGATTGCAATCTACTTCCGGTAGTTTACCTGATGGCAGGAAATGAAGAATTTAGAAACAAGGTAACTCACTTTATAAATTGGAATGAAGGAGAAATTGACTGGAGTAATCTGTTAAATTCAAATGACGATATTGAAGAACTAACAATTTTGATTAAACTATCTGCAGAACTATATAGTCATAAGCAAATGATTTCAATTTATGATTTAATAAATAAGCTAGATAAAAATAATTTTTCTATGGTATTAATGTTGCTGCAAAATATTAAAGAAGGATTCCATTTTAATACCTATGAAATAGATAATCTGGATTCTTATATATAGAAAGGTTGTTTATAATTGATTAAAAAATATGGACTCGCGTTAGATAGTGTTCAATTGGATGAATTTAGAAAGTTAGTCCCAGAAAAAATAAGACGAAAAAGCTTAGAATCATTCATATTGAATGACTATAAATTTTCTCCTTCAAATTCCAACTCCCTTGATGATGAAGATAATGAGATAGATAAAAAACGGGGAAGAGGCAGACCAGCAAAAAAAAACAGCGAGAATTCAATTGCCACGAATATGGCTCTAAGTATCGAAGCAATAACTATTATAGATGACTTAGTTACTAATCTTAAAAATAAAGGCGTTTCGGCAAACCGTTCATCTGTGATGAGAGATGTTATATCCAATTTCAACATTTTCTATAAAGACAAAAGGGACCTTTTCACTTCTCCATCAGAAAGAAAACCAAATACCTTTTATCTGGAAAAAGGTACTCATGAATTTTTAAAAAAATGGACTAAATCAAGAAATCTTAATTATGTAATCGAACAGTTTATTTTAAGCTCCGACTTCACACCATCCTCTATCACTGACGAGGATATAAGTTTTTTGAGAAAGACACCTGAACAAGTAGAACCAATACGAATTAGTATTAGTGAAACAGCCTATTCAGTAATTGATGATATTTTAAGTTTTCTTGATCCTGGGATAACAAGAACCTCAATAATGCGTTTAGTAGTTCAAAGGATAATCCAATTAGATCAAGGAGTAGCTTTACCTAAACTATTAGCTAAGAAGAAACTTGATGCCGCAATAATTAACTATGAAAATATTGTGGGTGTTGACAAAACCCAAGAACTAATTTCAGATTACTTAAACAAAAATTATGATACGGACTAATTCATAAAAGCTAATCATGAAGTCCACATGTAAAGTGTTCTAATGAGCCAGGGCAACACTCAGATCCGGTTCCTGCAGATATACAGGTTTGCAGCTGAAGAAGATTCCGGATCGGTGCGCCGGTGGTGCTTGATCCTGGGCACTTGCAGCATCCAGGAGAGTATGAGCTGCTGCTGTTATGGATTCACGTCCGATTTATGAAAATTCATACCAAAGCCTGAGATTTAAATCGGGCTTTTTTTTTGCATCCCCTCACCTAACCTTTTAATTTTTTTATGCATAAATCCCCCACTAATATAACAACCAATAATCCGCACTACTCGGTATATTCTTAGCCTTTTGTACCTCATCTGGATCCCGGTGGGATGGATTATCTCTTTCCCAACCTGATATAATGCATGCCCTTTCAGGCGGTGTATGTGGGTTCCACTCAATATAGTTTTCTTTCGCTAATTCTTCTAATCCGTTTCTGATATCGACGGGCATACGACCACTTAATCGCTCCAACTCAGGCAATGATGGCAGACATCCAAAATGTCGTGAGTAATGATTAATGATCAACAATAACTTGCGCGGAGTATCTTCTAACATGTTTAACACCTCTCTAAAATAAGAACGTTTGTTTGTATTATATGTGAGCTCTAGATTGTATAGCAAGAGAAATAAACCGTACCTCGTCATAATCAATCAGGTAAATTCCGACTCCGCATCCAGGAGAGCGTGAGCTGCTTCTGCAGGGATTCCAGCGGTAAGTTGCAGCATTTAGCCAAGGCAATGCTCAGATCCGGTTCCTGTAGACAATTAGGTAAGCTGCTGAAGACTCCGGATCGATTCGCCGGCGGTAGCTGGTCCTGGGCGCTGGACCGCATCCAGGAGAGCGTGAGTAGCAGCTGCAGGGGATCCAGCGGTGAGCGGTAGCATTTAGCCAGGGCAATGCTCATCCGGAACCTGAAGACACTTAAGTGAGCTGCTGAAGACTCCGGATCGATTCGCCGGCGGTAGCTAGCAGCATCCAGGAGAGCGTGAGCTGCTGAAGACTCCGGATCGATTCGCCGGCGGTACCTGGTCCTGGGCGCTGGACCGCATCCAGGAGAGCGTGAGTAGCAGCTGCAGGGGATCCAGCGGTGAGCGGTAGCATTTAGCCAGGGCAATGCTCATCCGGAACCTGAAGACACTTAAGTGAGCTGCTGAAGACTCCGGATCGATTCGCCGGCGGTACCTGGTCCTGGGCGCTGGACCGCATCCAGGAGAGCGTGAGTAGCAGCTGCAGGGGATCCAGCGGTGAGCGGTAGCATTTAGCCAGGGCAATGCTCATCCGGAACCTGAAGACACTTAAGTGAGCTGCTGAAGACTCCGGATCGATTCGCCGGCGGTAGCTAGCAGCATCCAGGAGAGCGTGAGCTGCTGCTGCAGGGGATCCAGCGGTAAGTTGCAGCATTTAGCCAAGGCAATGCTCAGATCCGGTTCCTGTAGACAATTAGGTAAGCTGCTGAAGACTCCGGATCGATTCGCCGGCGGTACCTGGTCCTGGGCGCTGGACCGCATCCAGGAGAGCGTGAGCTGCAGCTGCAGAGGATCCAGCGGTGAGCGGTGGCAATTAGCCAGGAACAATGCACAGATCCGGAACCTGCAGATAGTTAGGTGAGCAGCTGAAGACTCCGGATCGATGCCGGCAGTAACAAGGTCCTGGGCGCTAACAGCATCCAGGAGAGCGTGAGCTGCTGCTGCAGAGGATCCAGCGGTGAGCGGTGGCACTTAGCCAGGGCAATGCACAGATCTGGAACCTGCAGATAGTTAGGTGAGCAGCTGAAGACTCCAGATCGATGCCGGCAGTAACAAGGTCCTGGGCGCTAACAGCATCCAGGAGAGCGTGAGCTGCTGCTGTATTGGATCCATGTGTGGTTTTTGAAAAGGGATATGACTTTCTAAAAATAAAAAAAGAGGGTTTGTAATTAGTGGATATTTCGATTAGTTCCGGATATTAGTTCCCATAGATTATCTATAGTGAAATTTTATAAAATCCCTTATTGGTAAAGGGTTCTCTATAGAATTCATTGGGAACTAATATGGGGAACTGATGCGGGGAACTGATTTGGGGAACTAATACGGGAACTAATAATTTTTTATCAATTGATAGTATCTTTTAACTCTGCTGTATGATTTTCAAGATAATTTTGTACTTGTTCTTCATCCCACGCCAGAGTATATCCCATCCTTGGACTAGAAGGAGGAGACAAAAATCCCTCAGCAACTAACTCTTTCATATGCAGTAATATCGTTTCTTTTCGAATTTCAAATATAGAACTAAGATCAGTCGAACTTAATATCCCTGTTCTGCAAATATGATCTTTAATTCCTTCTCTTAATTTTTTTTCTTTGTATAATTCATCTTGCTGACCTGAAATCCATTGACGCATATTTTTGCTAGAATTATATTTTTCGATCAATCCTTGTTCCTGCATTTTAGTTAATATGTTTGCTGCACTCATATATCCTATCCTGAGTTTCTTTTGCAAAATAGCGACGTTAATTCCATTGTTCTCTCTAGCAATTAAAATAGCTTTTTCATATATTTCATCTGGATTATGCTGTCCTTCTGGATTATGCTGTCCTTCTGTATCGTCTGTTTTATCAATATTTTTAGATAGATCAATATCATTTGAGTTGTCCAAAAACTCCTCTTGAACTTTCGCTAATTCCACCAAATCCCCTAATATTTCATTATCTGATGTATCACCAAGATTAGGTTCCGTAAAAATAGATTCGTTACTAGTTACTGTCCTTCTCCAAAATTCCCCTAGTTGCTCAATGAACATAGTGGACTCATCATCGTTTGTACTAATCGCTGCGCTTTGGAATCTCTGTGGACTTCCTCCATTAACAACACATACTCCGTCTCCATTACCAAGTAGTGACGGACCACCAGTATCCATAACCGTTCTATAATCGACACCGCTTTGTAAACGGAAGGCAACTCTTGAGGGTAAATTAGCTTTAATAATACCTGTCACAACATCAACGCTAGGTCTTTGAGTACCCATAATTATATGTATCCCAGCAGCACGCCCCATCTGTAACCCCCGTTGTATTGGTTCCTCAACTTCTGCACCTAAAAGAAGTACTAAATCTGCATATTCATCTATTCCAATGATAATATAAGGCAGCCTTTCTTTTCTTGGATATTTTTTATGGTAATGCGATATATTTCTAACACCTAGCTGTGAAAACAAATCATATCTACGTTCCATTTCTACAATGGTTTGTTGTATTGCCGTTGCAGCACGCCGCATATCTGTGATCACAGGCGTTAGGAGATGAGGAAAACCTGAATACACCGAAAATTCAACTTTCTTAGGATCGATAAGAATTAATCTTAATCTCTTGGGACTTAATATTGTCAATAAAGAAGACAATATGACATTAAAAAAAACGGATTTACCGGAACCTGTAGTACCAGCAACTAGTAAGTGTGGTAGTTTTGCCAAGTCTACAAGTAATGCCTCTCCTTTCATTTTCCTACCATAAACTACAGGTAGTTCAGCATTTTCAGAATAACGTATTAAATCTTGTGCAACATCGCGTAAATATACAAATGCTCTGTCTTCATCTCTATGAGGTATTATGAAAGCAGCCGCACTTTGGTAATCAGATGTTGTGACCTCAAAACTTTGATGTTGTCCTAAATGATTAGCTATATCATCTTTCTTCTTCATTAGCTGGGAAAGTTGAATTTTAGGCGGTAAGCGAAACGAAATTATTTGCAGAGCCGGTCCTGACTCTATACTTAAAATTTCTATATTCCCCTCAAAATTAAAACCCACCAATTCAAGCGCATTAGAAATCTTCTCACTCGCATATTCTCTGGTAAAAACTTTAGAATTGATTGGGCGAGGATTTCGAGGTAACATGTCAAATTGCGGTGGAAAAACCTCACTAAAAGGGATTTCCCTCAAATCAGAGACAGAGGCTGCTACTTGCCCCTCCGCAGCCTCAATAAATATAGTATCATTTGTAGATTTACTGTTAGCTTGATCGCTACCCTGTGAATACTTCTCTTTGCTTTTAAGTACATAATTAAGTATTTGTTTTCTTTTCCTCCAACCTATCCTTGCAACATACGGTAGACCGACAAATAGAATCCAACTCTTTAATGTATAAGATAGGACTTTTTCACTTAACTCATGTAGTGAGGGAGAAAAATCAAATATATAAATTAGACCACATGCCCCAGCTGTTAGCGCTGCTATACGTGTGAAAAACTGTGCGAACGATTCTTTTTGATTAACATCTTTATTGTCCATTTGATTAATCACCTGCTTTCATGTGCTTAAAAAATCCTAACAATCCATTTGCAAGATCATTTGCATTTTCTTTTACCATAGGCCACCATTGGTCTGCCTGAACAACTACAAGATCATAAACATCACTAATGTTACGAATCAGCATTATTAGAAGAAATACACCTATTGCTTTCCACAATAAAGAAGGTACCTTAAATTTGTCTCCATATTTATAAAGTCCCCAAAAAACAATACCAATTATTAATACTAACGTCATACAATCATCCTCCTAATTCTGATAATAACTTGTGAAATTTACGTACACCTATCCACCATCCTCTATGTTCAGCATAATATCCTCGGGGATTATCCATTGCAGACAGCCACTCGATAAAATCTCTTCCATTGGGTCTATCCTGGGACAATTTAATTATTGTTTGAGCTGCAATAGTTGCTGACTGTTCTGTAGTTAGAGTAGCTCCCTTTCCCTTGCACCAACAGCCAAACACATTCCAAGGATTTTTCACAATCTCTGAAGCATGATTATTACTCTCAGGTACGAATGATTGCTCCTGACCGGTAATTGCAAGGAGTAGATATGGATCGACATTCTTTAATTTGGCGGCACGATCAATCATGTTTAGAGTTTCTACGTACCCAAGTGCTGACTTACGCTTCTTTAGATAATCCAATAAAACGGGTATATTTAAAGGTTTATACGAATATTCACCTGGATCCAGCGATGTTCCAGGCGGTTGTACGTAATCAAGAGGGTTCACAGGTTTTCCCGACGATTCAATTTGAAAATGCAAATGTGGTCCCGTTGATCTCCCAACTATTCCCTTGCCTATTCTTGCTATTAGTTGTCCTTTGCTTACGACATCTCCAGTATTCACATACATCAATGCTTCCAAATGACCATATTTCGATACAAGATTATTACCATGATCGATATAAATCACTTGACCGTAGCCGCTAGCCGCACCAGCCAACGTTACAACCCCTGAAGCCATTGCATAAATTGGCTGTAACTCTGTTTTTTCTGCTCCATTAGCAATATCGATCCCTTTATGATACTCAATTCCTCCTAAATCACGGTTTCCAAACGATGAGGAGACACGCGAAATAGACGGCACAGGCCATATATAGGCTGTACCGTCCGTATCTAATTGATTCGGTGCATATAAAGCTGAGTCTGTTGTGGAAGAACTATAAGATAGAGAACCAGGAGTAGAGAATAAGAAAAACGGAAGCAAAACAAATCCGATCACTAGAATCACCAGAGCGATTAATATAATGAGCCCCCAAATATATGGTGCTAGAGATGAAGTAGTTAATAAGATAATCATTCGACGAGTTTTTTTGATCTTATTAATTGTTTCCTGAGTTTTAGCTATCGCATCTGACATAGGCTTATATTGCTTCTTTTAGACCACGAGTTTTGTAAAGAACGTGCTCATCTTCCGGAACATGCATAAACAACTCGTCATATTTCTTGTGATACTCTAATACATAGCAATTCGTATCTTCATTTTCTCTAATCCTATCCTGTACTTCTTCTGGTACATCAGAGTGCTGAGATAACATTCTTACAGCAGAATGTTCCATATAGAAATACACCTTAACATTAGTGTTTTCCCACATACCAACACCTTCAGCTGTGTCAAGAATAATAGCTGGAGTATTTGCCCCTAGTATCATCATTCCATTCCACTTACGTATGGCTGTATACCAATCAAATACAGCTTGTTTTAATTCTCTATTTTTTAATTGCCGTTGACCCTCATCAACTAAAACCGCGCTGAAATATGCCCCTTCGAATCGAAGTTTTTGGATATTAGAATTAACCACATCAAAAGCCATGGACATTTTTAATTGTGCTAATTTAGCTTTTTCATCCTTCTCGTTCCCTTCAGTTTCTCCACTTCCTACCTTATAGACTACTAAAGGAGCATTCTGAAATGTCAAAGGTTCTTCAGACTCGAATACTCCATCATAAATCCCAATAAAATAGATTTTGATTTTGTCATATAAAGATTTAGCATCTTCATTCGTTTGTGCATCTTGCTGTACATCTCTAAAAAACGCCTTAATAGTTGGGCGCTCGCCAGAATATGGTCCGTCCCAAGTTTCTTGTTTATTTTTCTCTATACCAGCATTTTGGAAGACTCGCCTAACAGCCTCACCAGCCTCGAATAGTTCTGTTTTCGTTAAACCATCAGCTAGCATAGAACAAGTACGAATACCAGTATCAATTGCTCTTTGATATCTTGAACGATTATACCTTACGCATTCTTCATCGATTTCTGGTATAGAGGGCATAATTGCTAGTGGTTCAAAGTATCTGCCAACATCAGCAGTATGATCAATGTATACTCCCCCGACTTCTTCGCATAAATCTCTCCACTCGCCGTCAAGATCGAACACAAATACATGAACACCTTCTTCTAACAAAGAGACAACTAGTGCTTTCAAAAAATAACTTTTCCCCTGTCCCGTTTTCCCCAAAACCATCAAATTTTGAGCTCTAGGGTCATTAGGGTCACACAAGTTAATAAAACAAAAACCACCGTCCTCTGTGCGCCGACCAAAGTATAACCCTTGACCATCACTAAAAGATCCACTAGTAAATAGGTATGTTCTTGCTGCAACTGAATCAGTAATAACGCGCCCATAGTGATGCTTATTAAAGAATTCACCGGAGGGTGATTCTTTATCTGACACAGGACTGGTTTGAATTAAAGCTTCTAGTTGTTCACTAAAAAAATTATCAAGTCTTCCATCTAGGTCATCGATCCAATCTCTCATATTTGATTCTGCTGCGTCCAGTTGATAAGTTGTTTCCGCAGATATGGTAAGGAAAGTACTGACCTCAACCAGCTTACTTTTCCCCTGTTGTATCGATTCCTGCAGAGATACTAAGGCATCTCTTGCGTCTATCTCAGATTGACGACCTGGATCTGTAATGGTCATTTCTGAAACGCTTTTTTCAAGTCGTTTATATTTATTTTTCATTGCCCAATTCCATTTAACATCTGATTTGATGTAGCGAATTGTTTTACGAAGAGTTGCCCCTTCTTTGGTGACTAACTCATCTAATTGATCAAGGTACCCTGCTACTATCTCAAGAGGGTATGACTCAATCATTACGACTCTTACAAAATGACCAGTTTTTGAATCTTTACCTTCCATAGTTTTAACTAACTTAGTGTTTTTCTCATCACCAGAGTTCACTAGAGTATGTTTTTTTTCCTTTGACCACTTCTTAATCAAACGTCCGCTATATGTTAATAGCTGTTTATCAACCTTGCTTTTTAGAGAAACCTTTTTAAGTGATAGCTTCTTTTCCTTCTGTTCTATCATTCTTCTACACTCCTTTCACTATGCACAAAAAAAGGACGCGCTTGCGGATCAATAGCAAGTGGTCGCCCTTGGAATAACATTTGATTTGCATTTTGAAAAAAAGGAATCTTCTTATCAATTTCTTTTTTGAAATGTTCTTTAACTAGTGCTGACATTTTCAAATCCATGTCCACATCCACTTGATTTAACCAAACCTCTCCCTTCCAATTGCTGACCTCCGTTTCCCAACGCATCCAATGGTGATAATCGGTGTCAATTATAGCTATAGTGTCATATTGGTTAGTTAAGTAACTCCGCCCTGGATAATTCCATGGTAGATCTATAACTACTGCTCCAACCCTTAACCTGGAATTTATTAAATTCTGAACTTCTTCAATCTCAGGAAATTCAAGTGGTGTAAAAATACTTAATCCTGAAACTTGGCGAGAACTCCAAGACTTCCACTTGGCGTACTCTCCATCAATTTGTAGTGGGTTTATTAGAGTTAAAGTACCAAAATGAGGCGAGAGATCAATTAGCGAAACAGTTCGCTCGTTGTCACTATTAGCAACAGCGATATTCGCAGCCACAAATGATTTTCCTGATGAGGTAGGAGATGTAAAGATATTCACTCCTACCAATTCTTTTGTGATTTTTTCGTTTTCTACAACAATTTCTTCTTCCTCAATCTCAATTGTGGACTCTACCTTAGAGCTCTTTTTTGGAAACATATAGATCAGTTTTTTTAATTTTGGAAAATGTAAATCTTTCAAATCCAATAATTTATGCTTAATGAAATCAAGATATTTGATTATTCTAATCATTATGGTCAAATTAGTTACCGGAACAACAATGTCTTCACTTTCTACAGAGTCCGCTTTAGATTCGTTATTTTCCCCCACAGCATTGTCCTCCATTGTTACTGCAGCCTCATTATTAACACTCAAAATTTCCGGATCCTCCCCATGTTCTGGCTGAAAAATAAAATCATCTTCATTTTTCCTAAGATCTATATCATTTGTTGGTATAACTGCATCTTCCCTTTGTCCTTCGATAGCCAATACAACGGATTCAATTAAGGATTTTTGAGAATTAGAAGGTTCATCGTTTGTTTCTTCCTCTTCTTCTTCCTCTTCCCATGTACCTTGTGAGGCTTTCCATTCTTCCCAAACCGTTCGATCCCAGTGACGACTTGTAAGCTCAGGAATTGAAAATCCAGATATTATTGTACACTCATGACCACTTTGTATAAGCCCGTTAAGTACCCTATCTTTCCTTTGACGCAATTCGGCAATTAATCTATGCCTTTTTAACTCTGCTTTAGACAAACCCTTAGGTTCATCCTCTCTTTGGCGAATCATGAGGTCGAATTCACTGATAGACAAACGTATAGTGTATTCACTTCTTTTTGCAGAACCAGACTTCGCTAATTCTTCAAACAGCTGAAGCCTCTTTACTTTTCTCCGCTCAATACCTTCAGATACACTTCTTTTTTCCTTTTTCACATTCCATATCTCATGCCTGAAATCAGGAATTTGTTCTTCTGTAATATCACATTCAAACCCTTCCCTCACCAATGATCTTAGAAAAGTTTCAAATCCACCGATTCTTTGCTTTTTTTGAGAAAAGACAGCTGTTTCCCATGGCGGTGATTGGACGTTTAGCATAATGTGAATTGTTTTTCCACTTCTATAAAACCATCCATCTTCTGTAACCCCCAATAAAGAATCCATACTATCTCCAGATCCTTCTTTTGGGTGCTTGATATAATGTGTCAAACGTCTAAAACGATAGGACCATTTTAGGATCCTTGACATCAGAATGGTAACAAAAACTGTAATTAGCCATAGCAGCTTTATGATAAAGGATATGGGTAATAGGAATACCGTGGTACCCATTAAAAATGTAACCCCAATGACCCAACCTATGTCACTCACTGAAAGTCCCATAAATTGAATGTCTTCTCGTATATCAGCAAACATACTAGCGCGGAGCAATTCGTTTTCTCGCTCTTGATAAGATTTTTCGGTCACCTTTACACCCCCAATTTAACTTTTATGCTTGTTTATCATTTCAGCTTGGAAGTTCTCAAAACTCCCCATGTCCATTCCCGGTATGGGTGCTTGACCATAACTTACAGGTTCTCCGTCAACAATCACTTTGATGTTCCCTTCTCTGGTCCTCCAGTATGGTGTTCTTCCATCCCTAAATTCTTCTAATGCCGATTTGAATGCCGCCTCCAGATCTTTTTTCACGATTACATAGGTATTAGTTGAATCAAATTGCAAACCAGCAAGTAAATCTTTATTTTTACTTTTTGATTTAATATGATCTTCAAGCGCCGGCATAAAACGATTACCTTTAGGTAAATCCAATCTAACTAGTTCTTCTGGTTTTGCCAGTATTTGCTTAAAGGTTTCTTCTGCTGCTGATACATGTTCTTCTGGAATCCAAAGGGCACCATTATCTAGAAGGATTTTAGAAACCCACGGTATTTTGTCTACTTGTTGAATCAATTGCTTATATGCTTCTGTTGCTACATCTGCTGAAAGGGCAGCTTTGCGGTAAGTAGGTAACAGGGTTTTAACTTTTTTAAGCTCTGATTTTGATGCTTCTGTACCATCTACATGTGTTTTTAAAGTCTCGGTATCAATAAACAGACCATTTTTATAGTATCCTCGCTGTACATCAGAGGCTGTGGCTGTGAATAACATTTCTCCATTGATTCTTTCCTTTATTTCACCTGTATCCCCTTTAAGAGTAAGCTTACCTTCCCTTGCATTCCAATTAACTCGTTCACCATATTTGGGTTTGATTTCACTAATTAATCTGGACATATCTGCTCTTTCACTACTCTTTATATTTATAACTTCAGCGTGTTCAAACTTGTCTTTTTGCAACGTTTTAGCAACTGTTTGATTGCTTTCAATAATACGCACATCTTCAAGTTCCAAATGACCACTACCAACGGATACCATAGTTCCTGTTGAAACTAAAGCTTCCGGTTCAGTATATTTCACTCCTTGGATCGACTCTGATATCCCACCCGTTAATTTTGAAGCAACCCGATTTCTACGGGCACCTTTTTGTTGAGTCTGCATTCTTTTTCCCACTTCAGCCATACGACTGCTTTTTTGCTTCAAAGAAAGGGAGCTTTTTTGTAAAGAATCCGCACCTAATCGTTTACCGACACTGTTCATTGCTGCACTTGTTCTTTCCCCCATTTTCCCGAATTTTTCAATCGTGGCTCCCCCATTTAAAGTCATTGGTTGTTTAATAGCTCTGAAAAGTGGTCGTACCCAAAACACGAATATTAATATTACTGTGACCAAAATGCTTAAGATCATAAAGACTAAAGGCGACACTCCTATTTCGCTTGAAAATCCAGCCCCCTCACCATAATCTGTCTGAAGACGAACAAATATCCCATACTGGATAGCTGATATAAGCCCTACCAATAAGGTGCGAATATATATATTTATGAATCCAATCAGCGTTTCAATTTTTCCGGAATATGCAGTGTATGAAATCCAAATTGCAACGAAAATAGCCATCATCATTAATACTAGAACCTTCAAAACAGATATAAAGAAAAGAGGTACTACTACTATGGTGACAAACATTAGCAATGTGAATATTCCACCCTCTGTTGCAACAACAATCTCACCTAAGGTTTTACTGGCATATATAGCGTCCGTGATTCCATCAGCCCCAAGAATTAGGGACTTTAAGATTTGATCACCTTTTAATCCTTCATATAAAATATCAGTTGTACCTATAATTCCAGAAAGAAACTTTTGTGTAATCCAATTCATTAAAACATTCAAGAAGTTTAAAACCGTTAAACTCAATAAGCATGCTACGAAGCTTACTATAAAAGCTTGAAGCATCTTCTTAAGATCCTTTTTCCCATGTATAACATTCCAGGCTAAAACTAGTGATCCAGCCAATATTGCAGCCAAACCTATAATTGAAAATATTGACCAACCAGAATAGACAAGTGATATCTCAGCTACTCGCGGTGAGAATAAATAACTCTTAGCAAAAGCACCATATAAAGGGCTCATCATCTCATCAACCCAAGAAACAATTAGACCTTCTATAGCATCGTGTATTAACTTTCCAGACATCAAATCCTTGAACGTTTGGTTCATTTGTTGAAAGTCTTCCATCAAGGCAGATACCCAATCAGGCATATACCATGGATTATCCTCTTTAATAGGTTCACTTACCCCAGGACCAGGTGTTACAGATGGATTAGGAGTAACAACAGGTGTAGCTACCGGTGCATTCGGTGGATAATTGGGAACAGGCGCAACAGCAGCCGCTAGAACAACATTAGACGAAACAAAGTTTAAAGTTAAAACTATCACAAGCATATAAAGTATTGATTTTATTTTCATTTAACATTCCACCCCATAATCTGCAGAAAGTTAGTTAATTTTTCGAATACAAGGAGCAAAGTGCCTGACATAAAGAGAAAAATAATGAATAATGAAATGATCATCCTTTTCCAAAATCTAACATCATTTATGCTAGCCTTTGCTTTCCGTACATTAATCAAGAATATAATAATTTTTATAATCCAATAGACAAACGCAGCGGTACATAATATTGTAGCTGCTCCACCTACCAACAATAGAAACCAGTCTAATGCTGTAACATCAGATTGTTTAATAGTGTATATTTTTTTCATCTGATCGATATAATCCTTATCCAATTCACCACCGCCTACGATTCAAGATAAATAAAAGGCAGATCCCCTCTCGGGAATCTGCCTTTTTTAAAGTTATTTAGCAGGAGTACTTATCTCGTTTGTACCTATATCCTGTTTGCTTGTCCAATCGTATACGTTTTCTAATACATTCAAGAAAGCGCCTGAGGTGAACAAGAACACTATTAGAAGTGTAATCGCAAGTTCTATCCAAAACTTCTTGTCACCCAAGCTTGCTTTTGCTCTTCTCACTTTAATTAAATACTTAACAACATCCACAATACACCATACTAGCAATGCAATTATAGCAAGAGTAAGGGGAATCATGATGATATAGAATAGAAAACCCAAACCATCTAATACTTTCCAGTTGAATTTCAACATACTTTTCATTTTTGTTACTGGGTTTTCATCATCCGCATACGCTACAACCGGTAAAAGAAACACAGCTAAAAAGAGAAGTATTGAAAAAGCTTTACTTCTTTTCATAAAAAAACCTCCCCATTATTCATTTTTAAATAAATATTCTTGGTACCTTATGATATATTGTTAGCTTGTCCATAGTGGCAGCACCCCGCATATCTCCACCCATCTGGAGTTTTTATTAGAGTTAGATAAAGATAATGTCCCTCAACAATGCCTTGAGGCTCACCAATTTGGATTAGATCCCCTGTTAATATAGATGGAGATACATTGGTGAAATGATTTACCATCTCCTCATCCACTAAATCATTTACATTTAAGTATTCTCTTAAATTACCTGTCCAATTTTTGTATGTTTTCAATTTTATCTCCTCCTTTATTGTAAAAAATTGAGTGTCTTAAAAAAGGTTACGTTAGGTAATGCCTGATTTGTAAGTATGTTCACCCATACAATTAGACTAGAGCACCAGCAAATACGAGATATCCAGCGTTCAACTGTCCCGCCATTTGAAAAGAGATGTAGACCAATTTTAAGCTTTGGAATTATTAACGAGTGAATACCGTCACTGCCAAAACAATCTCCAACTAAATGCGCCCACCAACCGGTTAAAAAACCGATTGCCAAAATTTGAACGGTGTCAGATTGTTGGAATGAAAATGAAATAATACCTAGACTCATCACAATTGCATACTCTGGTGTATGAATTATCCCTCTATGTTTGACTACAGGTAACATCAGAAATCCCAATCCAGCAAAGGCAGTTATCCAATGCAAACCATACAAACTATACATAGCTAACAGAGTTATACCGACTCCACTTAAAACAATATTTCTCATATTGGCCAACATAAAAAATATCAAACTTCCCACAAGACATATCAGCGCATTTTTAGCAGCTGGTAGAACGCTTAAACGCCAGTCCCCTTCATATAATCGCAACGCCAGAAGGATTACCCCAACAACAAGCATTAATACTGAAACAAGTCTAAAGAACCGCCTTTTTTGTACAGAAAATTGAATATGTTGACTTGCGGTACTTGTTTTGTGATCTAAATCTGGTGCAAGTCCTCCTGTAATTGCAGCACCAACACTTAGTATAAGAAGAGGTCCAATATATTCGTGTGATGGGTTCCAGAGTTTGCTATGCAACGCTGTATAGAAGCTTAATGATCCTGCTATCGCAGCGAGAGCAACATGCCCTTTTTTATTCATATTTATCACCTCCCCCCATGTTTATTAGAGACGAAAAAAACGATCTCCCGATATTTGGAGATCGCTTTGACTATCAACTATTATCTTTGGATCATCCGGTCTCCCTAAATAGTATCCTTGTGCAAACCGCACGCCAATTTTCATTAGTTTCAATAATTGATTTTTTGTTTCAACTCCTTCTGCCACAAGCTCAATACCCAATTCAGAACACATATCAAGAATGTGTTTAACAATAATTTCTATTCGGGGATTTGTATCCACTTGTTCGATTAATGTTAGATCCAATTTTAACCATGTGGGCTTGAACCAATCTAAAATTAGTCGATTAATATTTGAAAAACCAACCCCGAAATCATCTATAGCAAATCTAAATCCACGATTAGCAAGATCCATTAATGAATCGCGTACCGGATTAGTGATTTCCGTTACCTCAGATACCTCAATAATTACTTTATTGGGATCTATGTCAGCTAATATAATCCCGCCATGTTCAAAAGTTTCAGAACGAATATTAATAAATAATTTCTGATCTGGCTTCAATAATGGAATTCCTTTATTGATAGACTCACAGATTGCCCATTTATCAAACTCCACTCTATTACCAGCATAATAATCAAATATTTCAGATGCTGTTTCTCCAGAAACACCACACACTGTAGATTCAAAACCTATATTTCGATCTATGATAATATCTCTAATTGGTTGAAAAAGAACCTTCTTTAACATATCCTCCCTCCTTAAATCACATATTAAAAAAAGCCGAACTTCTTCTTGTATTTTTTTCCGGATATAACCGATCCCAATATACCCTCTAACACCTGATCACTATCTTGTTGTGTTTTATATACATCAGAATGCGGTGGAATTGAGAACACCAGCCGATCTTTCAAACAATCAGCCGTCTCTTCTCTACTACTTTCACTTGCAAGAGGCAATACAATTTTCCATCGATCTTGGCGTGTGGTTGAATGCCTTTGACAAAATTGCAGCAGTTCAACCATTCGCCATTCGGCACCAGAGGCACAAAGAATTGGAACCTTTGCTTGATTAAATAGTTTGAATGTGGCATCTGAATTTAGGCTACCTAAATCCATAACAAAAAAACGAAAGTTTTCAGTAGCAGCCTCCGCTAATTCTGATGGTATCCCTGAGAAATAGGTTACATCATTAATTTCGAAACGCGATTTATTATTCACCTCACCCCGTTGAATATATTCTAAATACCTAAAACATGGTCTTGTTCCTCCTTCCCACAAAGCCACCTTTGTTTTAAAATTCTTCGCTAGAAAATTTGCTACAAGCAAAGCAGTATGTGTTGATCCAGCACCTTCATAGATTCCTCCCACAGCAATAACAATTGTCTCCTCACTGACATCATTCATTACAAATCGATTGTTAGGAATAGGAATTAACACTTCTTCTTTCGCAATGCCCATAATTGGCGAAACCTGAAGCTCAGATAATTTATCCTGCCAATCTAGCATAGTCCATACTGACGTTGCACCTTGAGAACTCCAATATCTCGTTTTCTGTGCGGAATCTTCTGTACAAACCACAATTATTGGACAAAAAGCATCTTCAGCTGAAATTAAAGAGACTGCTTCGCTTGCCATAGACTCTTCAACTAGTAAATAATCAGGGCTTAATACTACTGTCAGTTCCTTTAACTCGTCCAAAGATTCACATTTGCGAATTTTTAGACTTGAAGAGTTTAATCTAGTAGGGTTTAAACCATACAACAAAACATTCAATTTCAGAGCACCTCCTAAATAAAATAAATACAAAAAGGGTCACCTAATTTGCTAGGTGACCCCTCTATCCATCTCTAATAGCTTAACACAGTTTTTATATTTCAACGTACTCAAAAAGTATGATAGAAGTATGATCTACAAATTTTATCTCTAATTGTAGTTCAGTTAGCTCCCTGTGCCTTGAATGGTTGAGCATTAGTGGGTTTCATTGGTGTCACTCTACTCCTTATTGCCTGATAGGGTTTCAGGGATTACTATATCCGTTAAGTAATGCTCAATGCCTCTTGCTGTAGCCTCGACTTGACCAGGTGTTGTTTCATAATTTTCAGTGATATACTCCACTAAAAAACGATAAAGTTTACTGTTTGACATGTTTACTTCCTCCTTAGTTACTGTAAATGTAATAGTTCAAACGAACCAATCGATGGCGCCTAGCTGCTTGAGCAACCAGGCTTTAAAAATTTTGTTTGATTTATGCTAGATTTTTCCTTTCACTTCCGGATTTATTATTCGTTTTAAAAAGATCTATTTCTAGACCTTTTCTATTTTTACTCAACTGTACTCCTTCTTTGAGTCCTAACTCATAACATATATCTATCACTTCCCTGGTATGACTCAAAAATATATCTTCTAAGTTAAGTATGACTTCTGAAGGAACTGATGTTAACGATTGTATACTATCCATAAATTCCTTATATCGATATCCACCTTCGTTCTCCAGGATGCCATCAAATATTTTCGCAGTTCTCATTTCTATGACTTGCTGTATTATTTCCACTATTGCATTTCCCCTTCACATGATCACTTGTACCTAGTTAATTTAGCATAGAAACTTTGTGTAATATGTCGAATAATGAACGCCTATTTTGCAAATCAATACTAGTATCGATTTATCTTGTAATCTAAGCTCGACTTGTGGTAAAATTCATGATTTTTCCAAACAAAAAAAAGCCACAGCATTTAGTGAGACTTTTTGATCAAGTGATATACAATATCTTTTTTGTATTTTGCCATGTCAGTAGTTGACCTATCTAGGAAGTGCAAGATCAAAGCGAATTTATTTTCTTCTACATAATCCACAAAGTTCAGATTAACTAACTTACCAGTATCTAACATTAAGTAATCATTAAAGACAGCTCTGCATGCCTCTAGAGTTAACATCTCGCTGAAATTTCCGAACATTGTGTGAAACAGGGGAACATGATAGTTTTTTTTAGGTTCCCACACATCGATAAATTTAATGTGTTTTTTGTCGAAATATGTAACTTCCCCTGTTTCTTTCCCCTTCTCAACTTTTGTGCCTATCAAGAATTCATCTTTCGCTTGCGATAGTCTACTATTGTTTTTCGAACAATCTTTTAAATTTTTCACAAGATTTCTCTTGTATTTTGCCATATTAGTAGTCGAACCGTCCACAAAATGGAGAGTGAGTGCGAATCTACTCTCAGTCACATCTATCACAGAATCCATATTAACCAACTTACCTGTATCTGCTTGCAGATATTTCGGAAAAGCTACTTTACATGCTTCCAATGTGGTTAATACCCCATACATTTCAGAGCCACTATGGAATCTAGGAACATGATAATTTTTTTTAGGCGACCATATATCAATATAATTCACACTCTTTCTCTCTACAAAAACTACGTTACCCGTTTCTTTTTCATTAGCAATCCCTATACCTAATATTAATTCATTATCCATTTTGACTCATTCTACTTTTTATCAGAAATCCCAATTAATAGTTTCTTTAGATCTTCAGGCATCGGTTGATTTCCCAAAAAAGTTTTTTCTTTAGGTCCATTTTTAATTGCACTTTTTTCCAACATTACAGATATCTTTTTCATCAACATTTCCCCCATAATTTTCTAGCACCTCCTTTCCACGGCAGGATTAATATTGCTTGTAAGAAAAAAATCAATGAAACTGTAGATAATTGAATATAGAAAGCTATTATAACTAACACGATAGATATTATTTTTGCTTTCCTCATCCAACTCTCAGGATGGGTATTCCCAGTAAATACATTAGGTGCATAAAATAAATATATTATAAATGAAATACTTAATAAGAAATCAGTACCCAACGTATTCAGTCTAACCATAGGCACAAAAATAAAAATAGCTACAGAGCTTATAATACAAGACAAATAGCTTTTCATGTGAAGTCCACCTGAATACTTCCTTATACAAACAAATGAAATCATTGCTACTGTCGAAAAAATTAAAGTACCATTTATGTAACTCAATAAGAGAGTCAATAAAATAATTATGTAATTATTCAATTTACGACCTATTTCATAAGCCATAATATCAATACTAACAGTCACAGATTCAAACTGTTTTATCTTAGAAGCTATTAAAAGTGCCAATCTCTCAATCATCCTTGCTGATCTCTTTTCTGTGAAAAATAATAAGATATGCTATAGACTATCAGAAATGATGGAATAAGAAAAAAAGCATAGAAGTTAAAAGTTATAACCAAAGCTAATGATACGCCTACTAGAGTTGATAACGTGGTTAACAATAGAGCCTTGTTTTCCCCACTAAAATAATCTTCTTTAATGCTGAACTGATGTGGAGGTCTAATAATAAAAGAAAATCCCCATCCAAATAAATGAAATAAAAACGCCGCCAAATATGAAACGATAATAGATAGTATTTGAATTAACTGTATTTGAAGATCACGGGTTTGAAAGACTACATTATACTCTAAAGTTCCTGCGAAAATAAATCCATATAATATAAAGAGTTGAACTATAATATATGCATTTAGACTAGCACTGGTTATTAATGAACTATAAAACAGCTTTATTTTAAGACGATATCTAAAAAATAGAATGAAGAATATCACTTGTATAGGTAGGTCTAATGTTGGAATACCTATGACTATTCTCATTAAATAAGAGAACAACGATACTCCTAAAGACATTAACGCTATGTCTTTTATGTATTCCCGAAATGGAAGCCTGTAAAGTTTAAGAGCTAAAATAATTACTGCAGATGCATCAAATACTCCTAATAATAAATAAATCATTGTGCTCAACTGATAAATCACTTCTCTCTATTTTTATGATTACCAAAACAATTATATAGGTCATTTGCACCATTTTGAACTATCATTTTTCACATATATCTCAGAAAAAAATTATAATTTGTAAGATTTACAAGTAACAGGTTTCGGATCTGTGCATTGTTCCTGGCTAAGTGCCACCGCTCACCGCTGGATCCCCTGCAGCTGCAGCTATGCTCTCCTGGATGCTGCTAGCCCAGGACCTTGTTACCGCCGGCGCATCGATCCGGAGTCTTCAGCTGCTTACCTAACTGTCTGCAGGTTTCGGATCTGTGCTTTGCCCTGGCTAATTGCTGCAGGTTCCGGATCTGTGCATTGTTCCTGGCTAAGTGCCACCGCTCACCGCTGGATCCCCTGCAGCTGCAGCTCATGCTCTCCTGGATGCTGCTAGCCCAGGACCTTGTTACCGCCGGCGCATCGATCCGGAGTCTTCAGCTGCTTACCTAACTGTCTGCAGGTTTCGGATCTGTGCTTTGCCCTGGCTAATTGCTGCAGGTTCCGGATCTGTGCATTGTTCCTGGCTAAGTGCCACCGCTCACCGCTGGATCCCCTGCAGCTGCAGCTCATCGATCGGGAGTCTTCAGCTGCTTACCTAATTGTCCGCAGGTTCCGGATCTGTGCTTTGCCCTGGCTATTCGCTGCAGCTTATGCTCTTCTGGATGCTGCTACGCCCAGGACCACACTGAGTTACCTGAAGTTACGCAGATTCACATGAACTCCGCTTAAATAGCCTGATAGATTTGCATAAATTATTTCCTTCACAACAAAAAAACCGCAAGCATTAAGCAGCGGCATTATTAAGGAACTACTTTATAAGTAACTGCTTCAATACTCCCTTTGATTGGACGAACACATAAATTCATTTTCGATAAGATTTACTTCGCATCCAAGCTCTTTAAGTTTTTTTGCAATAGAATCAGCATATCTACCGGAGAATACAATTAAACCTGTATCATCTTTTGAAGGTAGGGCTGTAAAAATATGTTTTATAGTACGTAATTTATGTATTCGATCCATCTCAGTTATTTTTTTCAATTCTCCATCCGCATTTTCCCAATAACCATCTGGAGCAAATACCCCCCCGTAACTTCTTTTAAAATCAGCTGGTTTTGAATCGTTATTGTCCCCCATGTTAAGACCTCCATACTTTATGATCTGATCTTATATGATATTGAATTACCAATCGTAAGCTCTTGGATTTGTGTCATGGTCACAGTTTACGCAATGGTAAGTCCCATCTTTCCTTATGAAACAATCAGGATACCCGCAATTACAAGTAACCCATTCGCACTCACATTCGGGTTCAGTTTCTTTAGCACCACAACCCATACACACCTCATTAACACCCATTTTCTTCATTGTTTCACTCCTTCACAGTTTGCATCTACTGACAAGCCCTCTCGTACTATACAGTCGTTTTAAAAACCATCACTCCATTTAATGATAAGCCAACAAATTCTTGCATCGTGTAAAAATTACCATCAGAAGCAATAAAGCCATATGGCACTTTGCATTTTTTTGCACCGAATTCTTCCCAACATTCCTTTGCAGCACTCCTAAACCCATTGTTGCCCCACTTGCGTCTTTCTTTTGCAGACAGTTCCTCCCACTGGACATATAAATGGTCCGCACCGTTACCAATATCAAAAATAGGCTGCCATCCTTTATTGGCGTTGCACCATTCACTTGCAAGCTCTGCCGTCTTCTCCATAGCTTGATTCTCTCCTATGCGTTAACTTCGCTTTTCACTTCGTACTGTGCATCATCTAACGGAACAATTTCTGTCAAAAGAAAAAAAGTATTAGACTTTCGAGGGCATTAAGCTAACGGGCACGATAGTTCAATGAAATTTTGATTAAAGAATTGGGGTTCCCTAATTCTTTTTTTATATCATTCAAATACACACTTGAATATAATCGAAAAATAGCATACTATATTCAAACCAACACTTGAATGATAATGGAGTGAGAAAATGGATAAAAAAGATACTTGTGAGATTTATTGTTACGATGA
Source organism: Paenibacillus sp. FSL L8-0494 (assembly GCF_038003695.1). NCBI lineage: Bacteria > Bacillati > Bacillota > Bacilli > Caryophanales > Paenibacillaceae > Paenibacillus > Paenibacillus sp. FSL L8-0494. The sequence goes on along the minus strand of NZ_JBBOPQ010000002.1, from coordinate 26,547 downwards.
AGAAAAGGTTAGTCGCATACAAAGTGATTTGCAAAAGATTGATATATCTAATGTTGCCCAATTGTTTAAAGCCATAGCAGATGAAAATAGAGCAAAAATTACCTATGCATTGTGTAAGGATGAAGAGCTATGTGTTTGTGATATTGCAAATATTATTGGATCAACGGTTGCGAATGCTTCCCATCACTTGAGAACACTTCATAAACAAGGGGTTGTGAAGTATAGAAAAGAAGGAAAATTGGCATTTTATTCATTAAACGATGAACAAATTAAACAACTAATTTTTATTGCTGTTGCACATGAGAAGGAGGATAAAGTAAATGTCTGATCAACAAACAAAATTATCCGAACAAGAAATGAAAACCTATAGGGTTCAAGGATTTACCTGTACAAACTGTGCAGCTATCTTCGAAAATAATGTCAAAGAGTTACCTGGTGTTAAGGATGCAAAAGTAAATTTTGGAGCGTCTAAAGTTTATGTTACAGGTACGACAACAATTGAAGAGCTTGAAAAAGCTGGATCATTCGAAAATTTAAAGATTCGTGATGAAAAAGAACAAAGAGTAGAGCGTGAACCCTTTTGGAAGCAAAAAGAAAACATAAAAGTATATATTTCTGCGATGCTACTTGTTATTAGTTGGTTTTTAGGAGAGCAATTTGGGGAAGAACATCTTCTTCCGATGATTGGTTATGCAGCGTCCATTTTAATTGGTGGATATTCACTATTTATTAAAGGTCTAAAAAATTTAAGCAGATTAAATTTCGATATGAATACGTTAATGACCATTGCTATTTTAGGGGCAGCGGTAATTGGTGAATGGGGTGAAGGAGCAACAGTTGTTATTCTTTTCGCTATCAGTGAAGCATTAGAGCGTTATTCAATGGATAAGGCTCGTCAATCTATTGAATCATTGATGGATATTGCTCCAAAGGAAGCATTAATTCGTCGTGGAAATGAAGAAATGATGATCCACGTTGATGATATTCAAGTCGGAGATATTATGATCGTAAAGCCTGGTCAAAAATTAGCCATGGACGGCACAGTCATTAAAGGAACTTCAACGTTAAATCAAGCTGCGATTACAGGTGAAAGTGTTCCAGTAACAAAAACAATTGATGACGAAGTGTTTGCAGGAACATTAAATGAAGAAGGATTGCTCGAAGTTCAAGTATCAAAACGAGTTGAGGATACTACGCTTTCTAAAATTATCCATCTTGTAGAAGAAGCTCAAGCAGAACGTGCACCTTCTCAAGCGTTCGTCGATAAATTCGCCAAATACTATACACCAGCTATTGTTATCTTGGCTCTGTTAATCGCTGTTGCTCCTCCTTTACTATTTGGCGGTGATTGGAGCGAATGGATTTATCAAGGTTTAGCTGTATTAGTGGTTGGTTGTCCGTGTGCATTAGTTGTTTCAACTCCGGTTGCCGTCGTTACTGCAATAGGAAATGCTGCAAGAAATGGTGTTTTAATTAAAGGTGGTATCCATTTAGAAGAGGCAGGAGCCCTTAAAGCGATTGCTTTTGATAAGACAGGGACATTAACAAAAGGTATTCCTGCAGTAACAGACATAGTGACGTATAGTGGAAATGAAAATGAATTAATGACGGTAACTGCAGCCATAGAAAAAGGATCGCAACATCCACTCGCTTCGGCCATCATTAGAAAAGCAGAACAAAATGGATTGAACTTTAATAGTGTTTCAGTTGAAGAGTTCCAATCTATTACAGGTAAAGGCGTAAAAGCAATAGTAAATAATCAAATGTATTATGTTGGAAGTCCAAATCTTTTTGAAGAACTGCATCAAACAATAGATAGTTCAATTAAAGAAAAAATCACTCATATGCAAACAGAAGGAAAAACCGTAATGGTGTTAGGAACGGAAAAAAAGATCCTTTCATTAATCGCCGTAGCAGATGAACTGAGAGAATCCTCCAAAGAAGTTATCACTAAATTGAATAATATTGGAATCGAGACAGTGATGCTGACAGGTGATAACCAAAGAACCGCCGCAGCAATTGGAAAAAAAGTTGGTGTTTCTGATATTAAAGCTGACTTACTACCCGAAGATAAGTTAAATTTCATTAAAGAACTTCGAACAAAGCATCATAGCGTGGCGATGGTCGGGGATGGCGTGAACGATGCACCAGCACTTGCAGCTTCCAATGTTGGTGTAGCGATGGGTGGTGCTGGGACTGATACAGCCTTAGAAACGGCTGATATTGCATTAATGTCTGATGATTTAAGTAAATTGCCGTATACCATTAAATTAAGCCGTAAAGCTTTAATCATCATCAAACAAAATATTACCTTCTCTTTAGCGATTAAATTAGTGGCATTACTGTTAGTTATGCCTGGTTGGTTAACGCTATGGATAGCGATATTTGCCGATATGGGGGCAACACTGATTGTGACATTAAACAGTTTAAGGTTATTGAAGGTTAAAGAATAAATGTAGTTATGTAATCAATGCAGTAATCCATTAAGCTAACGGGAAACTTTAGTTCAATAAACCAACAGTAGTCTAGACTTTTTTTCTCAGTTTAAGACAGCTGTTGGTTTTTATATTGGAGCCCTCAAAACGAGTTCTTTTGGAATTCACTAGTGAGCAGTTTGCGTCAACTTCGTACGGCGTAATAAAATTCAGTGCATAAAACGCCGCTTAAAAGTTCGAATCATATCATTTTCATCTGTCGTAGCGTGATTTGTGCAATATAAATATTGTTCACCCTGTTTCCATTCTTCATAAATATTATCTTTATACTTTTCACGGTCTGTCCAAATCTCAAATGATAGTGTTTTATACTCTTTGTCACCTAACATTACAGATGAATCAACTCGCACAAGCAAATTATCTTCATACTCCAGTATTATCGTTTTAATTTCATCCATTTCCATGCACTCTCCTTTTTATTTAGTTTCTTCGCTATATGTGTCCACTAACTAGTAAACTCGGAATGCGCATTAACTATTAGTGGTTACATCATCAAATTTAGCGGCATCCTTTTTTAGCTCAGACATAGGTTTTCCCTCAACCTTTTCTGTGCATGGATCGCAAATATCCGTATAGAAGCTTTCGTAATGGTCGAACAGTTTCCCACATTTATCACATGTGCTCATTCTCTTCATCTCCTTCGATATATACGTCTTACTCCCTCATACTTCCCACAAAATATTCATTGAAAATTACTAGAGATCCTTATTGAATTATTTCCAATCCAGTAAAGAAAGAAAATTACGAATCCGACAATTAAAAAAGTTTTTGTCCACCGTAAAACGGGTACATCAAAATCACTATCTTTTGAAGGATCAACTATATTACATAATATTGTTACAATTATAGTTACTCCTATTAATATCATCCATACTAATGGAGGCATCGATTATTTCTCCTTTTATGAACAGTGTGCGTCTACTTCCGACCACAAGATCTTTCTCCACTCTTTTGCCCTATCTTAATTTTTTTCTATCCTCCTTTTCCCATTCTTTTAAAAGCTCACGATACTCAGAGTCTTTGTATTCTGTATATTTCTCGTCAAATACAAGTGTATCAAAGTCATAGTAACCATCAATTGGTTGTTCTGAGTCCGGACAATTTACTTTAATTCTCGATCCTTGAACATACGCTATATAACGCACATCACCATTTTTCAAATCAAAATTTTGTTCCCAAGCCCTTCCAAAAACAGGCAAATCCCTAGGTGTAATAAACTTGTCATGCCCCAACAGTTGTTTAAAAAGAGCTTGAGCTCGGGATTTTGTGAAATTCAATTTCGACAATTTAGTCACTCCTAAACTAGTTCATTGTTTTGTTTCATTGATGCAGAAACACATGCTTTTGTCTCAGCGTCTAAGATCGCAGCTTCGAGACAAAATTTACATATATCTAATATCTCTCTGCTCTTTTTCTTCTTTTCCATGTATCTTTCAACCTCCTTACAAACGAATTATTCATTTTTTTCATTGAACGTTTTGCCGTCCCAAATATATCTTGCTTTCGGAACATTAATCTTAGGAGCAACCTGTTTCCTTGCTCTAATTAAAAAGAATATCTCGGTTACTCCCAACACAATTCCAACCGTAAAGACAATGTTTAACCATGTATCCATGCTAATCCGCTCTCCTATCTTAAGTAGCCCTTTAAAGTTCCAGATGAGCAGCAAGGTCTTTAATTTCCCATTTCTCCGTTATCATATTTCTCTAAACACTCACTGCAGATATTTCCGGTGTCCTCATCACCTTCACATTCGCAAATCGAACATAGATACTCATTTTCTTCCAACGTATTGCACGCCCCTTTTCATTTTGTTATTTTCTTGAATTATCTATTTATTTTGTCCAGCCGATCCAACTACACAGCAGCCTTCAGATCCTCGACACCAGGAATCATGTAGATAATTCTATTCTAGCGTTACTGAAATGGCATATTCCAACTTATCGATTCCGCGGGGCTCTCTAGATCCTCAATGCCTAGCGTGGTATTTATCATGTACCGTCTTCATATTCCTTTACACGCCGGTAGAAAGTAGTTCGTTTCATTCCGATTTTTTCCATAGCTGCTGTCGCGGTTAAATGACCAGATTTCCATTCCTTATACACATAGACGAAATCATCATTAATTTCTTTTTTAGGTCTACCAAAGGTTACCCCTGCTGCTCGTGCAACCTCTATCCCCTCTGCTTGTCGCTGGTGGTTTTTCATCCTCTCCTGCTCTGCTACATAAGCAAGCAGACTTAAAAACTGATCCTCCATTACTTTTCCAAAAGAGCCCATGGACTTAAACTTTCGGGAATCGAATAATACCTCATTATCTAAGCAAACGATGTCGGCATTCACTTCACGAGTAATGTACTTCCACTCGGCAATGATGCCATCATAATCTCGCCCCAACCGATCTAATGCGTCCAAATATAACAAATCACCTTCACGGATCAACAGCCTCATGGCTTGATATTTGGGACGAATGAAATCTTTTCCACTTAATTTTTCAACAAATATGTAACGTTCCTCAACTCCTAGTTCTCGAAATTTAATGATTTGTCGTTCTGGATTTTGATCTTTAGCCGATACCCGAACATAGGCAATCTTCATAGCAAATAACTCCTTATTATGTTTCAAAATACATCTTTAGATTTTGGAATGTCCCTAAAGTAATTATACCATATTTACGAACACTATAATAGCCATTTTTAGAGTATTCGTAAAAGCATGCCTTTACGGAATGTCTTCAGATATACGCTAGGTAAATCTACTAAACAATTCTCTCTATTAGAAAAATATCCCTTATTTTCATTTGCTTTCATATTTTTGTTGGTATAATATGGAGACGTTACCAAAATTATAATTCAAAGGAGGGATACTATTTAAAGAAGTGCAGTGATACTACTTTTCACATTCACCAACATGTAGTGAGAGCGAAAAGAGACAGTGATTTCAAACCGATTGTCGATAACCTTTTACATTCCTTCTCGTATTCGTTAATTAACGAACTAATTTAGTATGGTCTTTTAAATCTTATTAAGGTGGTGTACTTCGTGAAACAACTATCATTTTCTAAGAAAACACTCTTTACTATTGTTGGATCTCTATCTATTATTGTGATTTTTGCTAGTTCAACCTCTTTTGCAACAATTTTTTCTGGAGGAAGAAGTTCAGCCAATTTTAATGCATATTATGATTCTTCTGTCGCGTCATACGGCTACACTAGCCATTATGATACTGCACGTGCAGATTGGAATGCCGCATCCAGCAAGGTGAACATTGGAAAAACTACATCGACTAGTGGAAACCCCGATAAATATTATGTTGGTACTACGTCGAATGAGGGCTTATTAGGAGTACATACTCCTTATAACTCTTCTGGTCAGAATGTAAATAATAGCGATACATGGGCATACTCAACTGTTGCAATTTACCACAACCAGATGAATGATTTTAGCATGACTACTCCCGAAAGAGTTTCAACTGCAACTCACGAAGTTGGTCATTCATTATCTCAAGCACACCCGGAGACATCTCAAAATTCTGTAATGAAATCAGGTATTCAATCTTTTGGTGTCCAGACTTGGGACAAGCAATCCTTAATTGCCAAATGGGGTAATTAAAAAAATACCAATGAAAATTGGAGGGAGTACTACATTATGAAAAAAAACAAATTAGGTATTTCTGTATTGTCAGTGGGAATATTGATTGCTTCAGCCAGTCTATTTTTCATATTCACGCAGGATTCTTCAAGATCAACTGAGTTAAATGATTCTAAAATCTCATTAGAAGCTTCTTATGTAACTTACGAAACAGTAAGTGCCTTAGATTCAGGTGCAGAACTAATCGTGATAGGTACTCCTTTAAGAGACTTTGATGATCGAAAACATATCGTTACAACTTTCGATGATGGTGCCTTACAAGACTTTTACACACTTACTGATATACAAGTTGATGAAGTGATTAAAGCTCCCAAAGATTCAACATTGGCAGCAGATGAAGCTCTAACTATCATAGAACCGATTTCTTATATTGAAGGTGCAGAGGGCAAAAGAAAAATTACTTTTGAAGATTACACAGAGTTGAAACAAAATGAAAAAAGTATTATTTTTCTTAAACAAAATTCACAAGGAGAGTATAGTGTAATTAATATGGATCTCGGGAAGTTTTCTCTAGAATCTACAAGTCAATTTTTAGGTACTTCAAAAACACAAGACTCGAAAGAAAAATTCCGACAATCAGTATTAGAAAAATACAACTTATAAGAAGAACTAATTCCCCATTTATTCCAAAGAAGCAGCTCAAATATGAGTTGCTTCTTTTTGTTTACTGACAAACGTTTTAAAGACGTTGGAATACAAACTTAGGAAGAAATTTTTCTATAAAAGCCTATAAGATGCATATCAGCTTGGAAACGCTCCTCCTAATATTATCGGTTTGTGAATTTTATTTGAAATTTAAAGGATGATAAAGATGGTTATTTCTTATCTTGGATTGCCACACTGAAGACAGAATAAGTTGCTAAGGAGAGCCGACATTTCTGCAGCGTCCCTTGTTTTCTAACCCATTAGTTGTGAATCTATTATAAAATATAAAAAAATTGGTAACATTTCTCAAGTATAAAACGTCTGTTAGGATATATTAAATTAAAAAAGGGGTTCAGATATTCATGCGAAAAAATATTTCTTTATTTCTGATCATTGTGTTGATGCTAATAACTACTGCTTGTAGTACGAATGAAAAAGAAGAGGTTAGTTCTCAAAGTCAACCGAGCCAAGAGAAATTAATAGTTGCAAAATTACAGAACAGAATAACTATTCAGGATTACGAACTCCAAACCAAAAAAGATATAATTGCTACTTTCAATGATTCCTCTGTCACTGAGGTATTCATCAATGCCATTAAGGGATCAGAAAAAATATCAGGGACAGCTAATATAGCTCCTCCAAGGTATGAAGTTATAATTCAAAAAGATGGTACTGAGAGTTCATATTATTTATGGATCAACATTAATAGCCAAACCAGTAACGCGATGTATATGAATAAAGGTGATACAGAGACTGCGTACAAATTATCACTCGAAAAAACCAATTCATTAAAAGAAATTTTTAAAGAGATAGAGAAGTGAACAGTATGTGATCAACATTTACGAATTGCTACATCAGGTATGTCGTGATTGCTAAGGTAAACGGAAATAGTTCCTCTTCAGGGGATGCTACGTCAGCTGGTAGATTCTTGTTTGCCACCTGATAGTACCCAGTGCATTTGAACAAAAATGTATGTTATACTTAAATTAGTAAGAGCATTGCTTAATTTTTTCACAATAAATGGTTCTGTGTATAATTTATTAGCTTATGGGAGCACACTGTCAACAAGATTGTTTATTATCTTGGGGGTAATGAAATGTGTTTCAATGAGGAGGAAAATGACATGAGTACTATTCAAGAAAGACTGACTATTGCTAATGAAAAAGTGGATTCTGTAATTGACGATCTCTGGGCCAAAGGTGAAAAGAACTTAAAGAGATTAGAATCAGAATACAAAAAAAGAATAGAGGGGAGCGAAAAGGATTAGCTACTTACAAAATGTAGCATCCCCAATCTATGTATCATAATCGCGGAGATTTATATACAGTCCTTTATCCTTTTGATGATATGGACATTGAGAAATTAAGACCAGCCATAATCTTAGAAACCAAGGATAATCATTCTCTTGTCATTAAAGTAACCTCGCATGAGGAACGGAAAAATGATGGTGGGGATGTAAGTATCATCCATTGGAAAGAGGCTGGTCTTAGTTCTCCTTCTGTTGCAAGATGTTCTGACTTTGTTCCACTGCATCATGATAAAATCAAAAAATTTCTTGGTACACTACGACCTGAAGATATGATCAACGTTCTCGAAAAAATCTATCGTGACAAATAAGAAATAATACATACGCATAAAAAAGAAGCTAGCTGAATTCAGCTAGCTTCTTTTTTATGTTCTCTAATATTGCTTAATACAGTTCATGGTTTTATTTATTTTGCTTTATATCCTTCCTTTAACTTTTCTGCTACTTTCTCACGAAATACTGAAAAAGCAGTATCTTTATTATCTCCTTGATACCACATGTCTGTTATAGTCTGAGGGGTTTCACTAGACCAGCCCACCGTCCATATACCCGATATTTCATTAATGACCAGATAACCAGATTCTGAACCCCTTGTCATTCTCCATTCAAAATCATTAGTACTCATTCCGTCCCCGCCTTTATCTCTGAATATTTCAAGGGTTATATTGATTCAATCAGTGTAGACCATACGCGATCCACTACAGCTGTAGCTCATGCTCTCCTGGATGCTGCTAGCCCAGGACCTTGTTACCGCCGGCGCATCGATCCGTAGTCTTCAGCTGCTTACCTATCTGTCTGCAGGTTCCGGATCCGATCATTGCCCTGGCTAATTGCTACTGCTCACCGCTGGATCCCCTGCAGCTGCAGCTCACACTCTCCTGGATGCTATTAGCGCCCAGCCGCAATCTCTACACCAGGATCTATATAGACTAATAAGCCCTTTAAGATTCAGGAACTACTTTATAATAAACTGCTTCAATACTACCTTTAATTGGACGTGCACAAGCTCCAGTTCTTTTTAAATCAGAAATAATTATTTTTGCCTTTTCTTTGTCATGGAACCCCTCTAACATTTCTTCAGGTGTTGTATATTTTTCGAAACGTTTTCCGAAATAAATAGCAATTTTCATTTAAATCACTCCTTCTCTTCTTCAGCTTCATACCTAACTGTCATTGTTCCTGGCTAAATGCTACCGCTTACCGCTGGATCCCCTGCAGCTGCAGCTTACGCTCTCCTGGATGCTGCTAGTATCCAAGACCAGGTAGAGGTTAGTTCTTATTTACGTAATATTTACCGGCTCGACCTTGGAATATGCCGTAACTAGATGGGCAAAGAGTCAATTTATAATCATTACTAGCGTTATCACCTATAGTAAAGGAACCATCGTTCCAAGATCTTACCTGATCCACGTTTATCCCTAGATAGTCAGCTAACGCCGTTCGTTTATCATCGTCGCAAAAATCCACTTGATCCATTATTGTTCATCCTCTCAGATATTTATAAGTAAAAAAAACTGATTAATAGATCAAATTGATCCATTAATCAGCCTTTTCCAAATCACTAACCCTAAAGAAAGCCAGGTCTATTTAATTAAATTCCTGATGCAAGGGTGAAAGTAAACTGTGACCGGTATGTTCCTACTCGCAACCCCGTTTTTGCTCCAACTTGATAATTACTTCCACTTCCAGTTGAAACCACCTCAACTTTATCTGGAACTCTCAACATGTAGGACATTGGAATTTGATATTGTCCCATTCCTTGGAACTCCTCTGCTTTTGCTAATACTACTGGTTCAGCATTGAACACATAAGTGCCATTTAAGCTCAAATTAGTGTCTTGACCTGCCATTACTTTGGAATTTGAAACATCTACACTTAAAGAATTTGAAGGCATTTTAACTACCAGGTTATTCTCACCCAAGCTATTGTCGATTACTGGATCAGAAATGAAATCTGTTACCTTTAATGAGTAATTCCAGCCGGCTCCCGTCCCCCGTGAATCTTCAATAATTGAATTTGTCACACTATTAAGAACCTGATATTGATTTGTAGTACTAATGGTTACTGTGTCCAGCAGTAATCCATTAAATTGAGAGGAAAACCCTCCTGAAAGAACATTAAACGTTACATCTTCAGAACCGATTGGATTCCCCCAGCTTGGGTCCACCGTTGGTGCTGGTGTCACTGTTGGCGTTGGTGTCGCTGTTGGCGTTGGTGTCGCCGTTGGCGTTGGTGTCACTGTTGGCGTTGGTGTCGCTGTTGGCGTTGGTGTCGCTGTTGGCGTTGGTGTCGCTGTTGGCGTTGGTGTCGCTGTTGGCGTTGGTGTTGGTGTTGGTGTTGGCATTGGTGTCGCTGTTGGCGTTGGTGTTGGTGTTGGTGTAACTACAGGAACAGAAGTCACGGTTTCGGTAGCTTCCCCCAATAAAGCATCTGTAGTTTTATTCTTAATTGTCGCCTTTACTATGTGAGTCCCTTCAGAAATCTTTACAGGTGCAGTGTAAAGCGACTCCACCCCATCAATAGATACGTAGACTTTTGTGGTACTTGTGGGAGTAGAACCAATATCTACAGTTATAATGTCATCGCTAATTAATATCTTTGGATATCCTGCTGGGATAACTATAGGAGTATTTGTAAAAGTTTTCGTGAGTATTGTACTGTAAGTCGATCCATCGCCTGCTCTGGCTTTGAATGTTATAGAACCCGATTGTGTAATTACAATAGGTGCAGTATATGGAGTCCATGTTGTTCCATTATCCAGTGAATATTCCTTAACTGAACTTGTACCATAATCCACTGTTAGTGTGTTTCTATTATAACTATCTAGAATTTGTGAAGTTATGGTAGGCTCGTTAGGTGTAGTGGGAACATATCCCTCTGGTGCTATATTTGTCAAGCCAGGTATCTTCGAGCCTACACCCGTTGTCGGGCTAAGACTGTATACATTACCTGCTTTAGTTATACCTAATAAAACAGAGTCGCCTGTTCCAGCTCTTGGCTCAATAAAGCCAGCAAAAGCCTCTCCAACTACACCAGTTGTCTTGAATGTAGCACCCTTCCAGTAAACTAGGTCATTACCTGCCCCTCTAGAGGGCACTAGTGCATAAAAAGCTCCCATTCCCATTGTTTTATAAGTAGCGCCTTGTAGACCAGCGTAACCAATATCTGCGACATCAGTTAGCTCGTCATTAGGTCCGTAAACTCTCTTAGGCGCAGGATAAAGGCTACCTGCTACTCCTGCATAACCGCTATTATTCTCACCATACACAAAAATAGTGCCGTCTTCTTTTAGGATAAGATTTAAGCTTGTGAAGTTCGTAGATGTTGTTTTCTTGACCCCCGTGGTCAGAAGTTCTTTAGAAGAGAAGAAAACTCCTCCTGTGGTGTCTGGATACCACTTAGCCATGTTAGATTGACCCCATCTGTATAGATTTGATCCCTCTAGTGAGGTATACAACTCAAAATACCCTGATAAAAGTGAAACGTGAGTTTTCAATACCCCATTAGGATCCTCATTGAAAGGTACTAACGTTTTAGCGACATTCGATCCATCACTTCCACCATCAGACTGGTAATGGCTAGTGTATGTGTATGCTTTCCCATCTGCAATAAAATATCTTCTTGACTTATCAAAGTGATTATATGCAAAATTATAACTTCCATCTGCCTCTTTTTTGAGAGATCCATCAGAAGTCAACATTACATTGTTCACAAACTTCAAGTCAAAGGATCCATTCGTAAAAACAGGCATTCCAGTATGTGGCATAGATACTCCAGTATTGGCATTGAGTCCCAACAAATTGTAGCCCACAAAGAATACATCTATATCTCTCACAAATATAACACTCATGTCAGAATACACTAATATCTTCTTGACTCCATTAAGGTCGGTACCGTCTGTGCCATTCTTGACAAAACCAGGTGTGGTTCTATCTGCCATACTCCCTGCCCCTAACTGACCTTTGATTCCTTCTCCCCACGCATGTACTTTACCATCACTTGTAAGTGCGAAGTAACTGGGTGCTAAAACACCTGATACGTACGTACTACTTAACTTATAAGAAATCAAGGATGTGTATTTCAAAGCACTTATTTTAGTATTTGTAGAAGAATTCCAAATGTATCCGTCTCTGTCTCTATAATATCCTGGTACACGGTCTAGGATATTAGCATCGTACGGATACTCCAATGTGTTATTGTGGAAATAAGCTTTCGACTGATCAGAAAATGTAACTGTAAAATATACGTCATTATCTTGAGCGTATGTTGTAGTTACATCAACTACAGACTTAAAAGATGCACCCTGTGCCTTAGGTGCCATTCCAGAAAAGGTTAATGCCGGAACTAGTAACATTAAAACTAAGAAAAATATAAATCCACTCTTAGTCTTCTTATACGCAGTGTGAGTTTGTTGTTTCCTCATTGTTTTCCTCCAGTATTTGAATTTATATTCCCGCTGTTGCAGTGTAACTAAATGTTGAGGTATAGGTACCTTGTAGCAAACCTACCTGTTGACCGTTACTACCCATAATCAGCTTAGGAACGTTCAAGGTGTAATTAACTAAAAATTGATGAGTTCCCGCCCCTTCAGAGGGAATCACAGCTACAATACGACTGTCTGCTGAAGAGAGCACCTGTTGATTTGCTAACTCTCCCTTGGCTCCTTGGAAATCAATTGGTGTCCCGACAATAGCACTTTTGTACAAGGTTGAGAACGATACAGCTGATGCAGGAATGACAAATTCAACTGCCTTTCCACCTACCATTTTTGTCAGTTTAAAATCGGAAGCTCTGAGTACAACACCCCAACCAGCTGCAGTACCACGCGCATCTAGTACATACAAATTACTGTTAGCAGCTGAACTCTGGTTCTGCTTCAAATCAAGCGTTACATCCGTAAAGGTTGGTTTCGTTTGAGTTATTTGAAGCCCCGCACCAGTTACCACAACTTCTGATTCACCTGTATCTGCGGCATAAGCAGACATTGGAGCTGCTAAGGCTATCAGCATTAAAATACTTAATAATACTTTTTTCATGATTCTCCTCCTCGAAAATTTATCTTTGTTATAAATCAGCCTACACTGCGAACATCACCACCTCCTTTCAAGACAATAAAACAACAAAAAACGAACCCTAAAAAATATAGAGTCCGTTCTTAATAATTCCTTCTTAGTTTTCTATTTGCTTATCTACGGGTTTAATAACCTCCGGATCAGACTCTTTCTCTTCTTCCTTTTCCTTTTTCCGTTTCCAAAGCAGTAACAACAACCAAAAAAACAAAAAGAAAAAGATAACAATAATTATGATTACTAAAATAACTACCCAAAGATGAAGCTCTAACCAATCCCAAAATGTTTGAGTTACTTCTATTTTTCCGTTTTGTATTAAAGCCTCTTTAGATACGTTAGATTGCTCAGGACTAATAGAAAACGAAAAAGTACGACTTATTGTTTTTCCGGAAAAAGTCGCTTCATAATACGCCTCGTATGTGTCTGGTAACAAAAGAGTCTCATTCACGATATAAACCATATCTGCTGTTGTCCCACCATAGATTGACTCTGCAGCGTAATCCTGTTTATAGATTATTTGACCTTTACTATCATTTATACGAATTTTACCTTTAGGTTTTTCAAGTATAGTTCCTGAATTACTGAGCTCCACCGTCAGCCTGGAATATCCCGAACTAACATAATCATGTTTAAAACTATCAATACTCATATTATGCTTCGCCTGATCTGCTTTGTATTCCAGAACCATCTGCACGCCACTTCGGTTAACCACATCAATGGCTAATGATGCTTGCTGCCCCTGAATGTTAGGATTCTGTTCTGTTGCCTTGATCAGCTCTTCAGCAGCAATAACGCCGACATACTGACCTGGAGTAATATCCGCTGGTACAGTCAATTTATAAGTAAAACTGCGTTCTTCTTTTGGCTTCAGAGTGAATTCATTCACTCCTTGCGGCTCCAGCCATTTTCCCACGAGCTTAAGTTCCTGATCCTTTTCCGAAAAGCTTCTCCCCCCATTCTGAGCTGGTAGAGCATCTGCTGGATACATTTTAATCTTCACAGGATTGTCTTTTGCATTTCGAATGAAAAAAGTATATTCCCGAGTGTTACCAGGCTTGATCTGGTCTTTATAGTAACCTCGACCTTCTTCCACTTCTTTAGTTGGTGAAAGTACAAATGAGCTTTCTGCGTTTGCCATCCCCACCAAAAAAACACACCAGATCATCAAAACGGATGAAATGATTTTGAAATAACCGGTCCTTATTTTCTTCATTTTTTCTTTCCTCTCTAACTTCTTAAATTCCTGAAACCAATGTGCAAGTCATTGTTGATGAATAACTTCCGGTTAACATGCCTATTCTTCCCTCAGGTATTGACATCCCCTGGGCGTTCTTAATATCAAGTAAAGCCGGTACGCTGATATTTAGATTAATAGCAGCCTTAAATGTACCTCTACCAGATCCCTCTGAAGCCTGAAGAACAGTCTGCGAGTCCGAGAAAAATCCAGAACCTAAGAATATCCCCTCTGGATTCCCCTCACTAGCCTCTAAATCAGTAACCGTGAAAGCAACATAACTTGACGGGAAACTTGCGGTTACGTGACGATTATCCGAGTAAGATCTAGTCACAATAAAATCCTGCATTGATATATCGTATTGCCACCCACTTTCTGATGAATTCCCAATCTCCACAGTAAGAGTTTTCGAAAGTGTTACTCCAGACATATCAATACTGGGAGAGTCTATTGAAGGTACAACCTTCAGTAATTGAGAAGAGTACACTTCAGTTATTACTGTATCTTTCTCAACTTTATAAACATCATCTAGGACACTCATCTCCACATTCATCTGTTCATCTGAACTCACATGATTTTCTTCTACATTATCGGCAAGCACCTCTGTTATTGAACCGATATTAAGAAAGCCTCCAACAGTCAGAAAAAAGATAATAAATATGTATATCCAAGTTTTTTTCATTTCAACAACACCTTTCATCCAACATAATGTGTGTCAGATTTTCATTTCAATGAGACGCTTCACAGAGAGTGAAATGGGCATATCAAGATCTGTTTGAAAATATTGACTAGCCTCACGTAATGCCAATGAATAAGCTTCTTCAACATTCACATTGGAAGCACGGATATTTCTCACAGCAAGTTCAACGATTTTTGAATTAATAATACTATTCTCCATGTTCATTCTTCCTTTCAAAAATAGGTCAAGTTCTAAATCAATAAAGTAAAATAACGCTACAAAAAACCCCAAACGTCAAGAATGGAGCTAATGGGATTGACTTAACATTTACTCTATCTTTTAAGAGTCGGAAGATAAGATATAGCATCGCAGAGATGCTCATCCCCATTATCACAAAGAGTGTGTTTTCCAAACCAAGAACCAGTCCAATCAATGCAATTAGCTTAATATCGCCAGCACCAATCGCGTTTGAGTTAACAAAAAAAAGAATTGTGAATATTAAAGCTGGTATGAGCCCGAAATAAAACTGGACATCAAACATTCTGATTACGAAGATCAATATAAGCAAAGGATGAATGATTTTGTTTGGAATTCTTCTTGTCCTGATATCCGTATAGCTAAATATCATACAGATTAAAATTAGAGCAATAAGCAGCAGTATAATATTCACCTCCAAATCAAAATAACAATAGCCATATCCGAGGATATGGCTACTGTTAACAGAATTAATTACTCTTTAAATTTTGAACATCATCATACATTGAACCCCATATTTCAACCTTCTTTTCAAAACATACTTTCAATCCAGTCATACCTGATTCAGATGAGTATACTTTTATTGTGTAGGATCCATTAGGTGAGTTAACAGCAGTGAAAAATTTCCTGTCATTATATACTTTCCCTGAATCCGATTTTACGCTTTGTATTGGCAACTCCCAAGTTGCTGTATTATTATTACCCGAGGTTTTTTCCATTTTAATAGTTTTAACCAGAGTACCTCTCGTATCATAAACCATCGCATACATTGCGTCCGGACCTTTAAAGCTTCCACCTATCGGCTCTGCAGTATTATTCAACCCCGTTGGTACTTTTGTTTCCCAATCATTGCTATAGTCAGTATTCACCTTAACCTCAAAACCATATCCTGCCCGAGTAATCATATTAGGATCTTTAGAAGATTTATTTGCATAAGGTATGATTTCCCATGATCCTCTACTTTCCCGATCAGATTCTTTAGGTTTCTTGAGGTCCGTTGCAATCCCTTGCTTTGTAGTAACTGTTGAGGTTACTTTCAACTCTTCTTGATACGAGACACTTCTGTTTTCCCAAATGGGATCACTATAGTCAGTGTAACTATATGAACTATAGTACTCTTTCCCATTAATATCTTTCCAGGTGTAATAACTAGTCTTAGTGTGATATCCCGTTATAAGACTATATGTTACTTTCCAATCCCCTTCTAGCTTAGGTGAACAATTTCCGTCACTCGATCCAGAACGCCCGTTTATTGTGCATCCAGTAGATGCAATATTGTTTGAACGATCCTTATCTTCAACCTCATTCAGTGGATCTACATGAACTGTGATATTGTGTACTCCCTCACCACCAGACCAAGTAAACCCGCCGACAGTAGCCGTTTGATTAGCCAATAGATCTTTTCTTAGCTCATGAATTTGGTTTCCATTATCATAGAAACGAATACGCACATTAGATTTACCATTATCACCGATATTTTTAACTTTAGCAGAAATTATAGATGAATCTCCAACTACTAACGTTGAAGGGGCTGCCCTCACTGATTGGGCAACCAAGTCAGTTAATGGTTCAGCCACTTCGATTAACCACTCACCACTTATTTCATTGTTAAGATATGCTGCAGCTGGTGACTCCAGCGCACGATTCTGATGATTTGGATTGTTGATCGTTGCTTTCGCCTTAATATAATATTTACCAGGCTTTTTCCCAACATCGATTTTACCTAGAAAAAAGGATAATGTTGTACCATTGGTTATAGTTTGAGGTAGCGCCGTCTGGTTACTATACATAGTGAACTCGCCAGTCACTGCACCACCGATTTTCATTTCTGCAGTATTAGGGATTCCAGCTACGTTAACTGAATCAGAAGTGATAAAATCTTCTCCATCATAACGAACTTTAGCCCATAACTGACCACCTTCTGTAAGCGTTAATTCAGTTGGTTTATAGTCCATAGGTGTATTGTCAGCCAGTGTCAAACTCTTAATAGCGGTTCTGCCATAACCATCCTCTACAATAATATCAACGTCTTTCCCTAGAACTTTAACAATCTTCTTAGCTTCGAAATTGAGAGTTTTACTTAAGGTATCTTCAGTAGTATTTATCAATTTCCCATCTGTTAAGGAGACAACGTTACTTAGATCCGGAAAAGCTCCTTTAGGCGCTGCAACTACACGAATATTACGTTCACTATAACCTGAAGCAGTAAAACTTATTGTCAAATTATTACCCTGGACAACGTTCAATTCAGGCCAAGGTGAACCACTGTAATAAGCGGTTCTCTCAGTTTCAGATGTTTTTTCAGTTTTCACAAATTTTATTCCCAATCGCTGTACTATTCCCGATGTACGAATGAGAGGGTAATAGTTTTCCAATTTATAAAAAAAGGGATGCCCTTCTTTAAAAATCGCATCATCAGCACTTAACATGAAATTATCACGATAATACTTTAGTTGTTTAGTACTTACAGTTAGATTATTGGAATTAATTGCATCAAATAATGTACCAAAGCTTGATGCACTTTTATACACCAAACCAAACCCATTCTCTTTATCAAAATCTTCCCCTGGACTATTTTTCACATTGAAAACATCATAATTATTAATAATGCTTGATTTATTATTTGGAAAATTAAAAACACTTTTCCAGCCCGTTAACTTCCACACGTTCCCGTTAACATCTTTATCAATGGCTGGAATATAACCATTAAGCGCAGTCCCTTCATAGTCATAGTTCCAGAGAGGCACATATTTTTTCACCATTGGATCAGCTGACGCAGCGCTAGACACTGCACCGAATATAACAAAGAAGCATGAGATAATTAGCATTATTTTCCTTTTCAAACGTAACCCTCCTCTTTTCTCTTAGCAAAAAGACCCCTCATTTTAAAGGGGTCTTTTTGCTAAGATTATGATTTTTATTCGACTCATAAAAGCAGATTACTTTAAAGATTGGGCTGCTTTAATTACTTCAGACAAAAGGCTCTCATTTTCTCCGTTTTTGACTACTGCATCTTTCTTATGTTCGGAAAAATCCCTTACAAGGTTTGAATCTTGAACATCAAAAATAACTGAAAAGTTTTCCCAAAATGCATTTGTAGGATCTACCATCGAGAAAGAAACAAATCCCTTTCCTTGTCCAACAGCAAAAGTATATTTATTCCCTGGTGTTAACAAACTACCACCGCCAGGATTATAATATGTTCCCTTCACATCTTTCGGAAGCGTAAAAGTAACCACGCCGTTTGTAAGGCTTATATTATCCACAAACAAAACTTTTCCAAGGTCTTTGTTTTCTTGATTCCAACCGAAATCCTTATTAGGCTGCTGTGATCCATTATCAACTGGTTTCTTTGTATCAGTTGTAATACTCACAATTCTTTGTTTCTGATCCCATCCGACTTGAGCTCCTAAAGCCTCTGACACAAATCGCAGTGGAACAAAGACACGGGATTGCTGTAAACGTGCCGGAACATCAAGTTTTTTTATAACAGTATCCACCACTACAGAAGTGCTGTTTACCTTCATTGTAATCTTTTTATCACCTTGTTGAACTGTAACTACTCTTTCTTTGCTATAGCCCACATTTGCGCCCAATGCTTCAGACACAAATCGAATAGGAATCATCACCCTATCACCTTCTGTATAGGGTTTTGCATCTGGAAATGTGACGTTTTTATTATTCACCTTTACCGTGACTCCCTGAACTTGGGCAGCAGAAACACCAGCAATACCAACAATATTAAAGAGCATGAGGAGAGAAATTATCAACTTCATACTTTTATTCGTTTTCATTTTGATCACCCTTTCCCTTATTTTCATACGGTACTACTTCATAAAGATTTTTAAATAATTTATTAATTGAAGTTGTTGCTTCATTAAATATTTGTTGACTTTGCTGCACCTTTTCTTTCCATTCAGTACCACCAAAATCATTCACTTTCGCACCTAAAAGCTTTATTGCTGTTCGTATCGCTTCTGAACTATCTACGTTGTTTATTTCACAGTAATTTTGTAGTATCTTAGCTGATTCATCATCCAGCCTCAATCCTGTTCGTTTGACCTTCGGATTCTCTGCTGGAGGTCGCCCTCTATTCCTTTTTTTCACTTGGTTTAAAGGCGTTTCTTTCTCCCTCATCATATCACCTTATTTTATGTCATACCTAATTATAATTTTTGTCTGACATAAAGTAAAGATAATTTTCAGACTATTAAGATTTTATACCTACCGGAAGTAAGTACACCTTTCCACTCTCCTGGTATTCCATGATAGCAGCGGCTTGCTCAACGGTCACTTCAAGCACAACTACTACTGGAATGAGACTATTACCTGATGCTGCATCAGGTGCTGTTCCTTCTGAATTCAGGCGCTTTAAGACCTTAATATTAGTTAACTTTGGATCTACAACTTTTTTGCTAAGGTTTGTAGCCTCATCCCTTACATAAGCGATAACATCGACATAGACACCAGGTTTAGCGTCATCCCCTGCAGATCGGACTAAATCAGTGGCTATCCCGATTTCAGTCATTCCCTCTTTAAGACCAATACTACTGCCAACTTCTGAATTCAAGGATGTCGTATTATAAGTTGTCCTAACCGGTTCGTTATTTCTAATACCAAACTCACCTGCATAAAGATCACCGAATTTGAGATCTTCAGCATCAAGAACCGCATCTGTTGGAATTTCACTCAGAACTATTTCGCGATATTGCAACTTGTCTTTTGTTATTTCGGTAAATGGTGCAATGTCCTGTTTGGCTACAACAACCCTTTGCGTTTCTACCTGTTGAGATATATTTCTATTTTGAACGGTGTTAACTCCGATTAATATTACAAGCCCAATAACGATAAATGAAAGAGCCCGTGTATATTTGTTCCAAAATCGCTTCAAAAGATTACGCCTCCTCGTTAATGTGTTCCTTTTTTTCTGTTATATATAAATACTCTCATACGCTATTCTTCGACTTAATGAAAGAGGATAACTTATTTCTTTTATTGAGTATGAAATCCTTGTTTTGAACTCAACCTGAATCCAAGGGATTCCATCTGAATCATAAGAGATCTTTAAATCTAACTGACTTCCGCTCATGTATGCATTCTCCATCAATGGATCAAGGTTCATATAGCGAATAAATTCACGCTTCACTGCACTCCTCAGCATATCTTCATCAAGTGTTACCGTACCTTGTTGAGCATCCGTTACAATTCCTGACTCAATTATCCCAGCATCAATTGAATGCTCGAAAGCCCGTCCTGACTTGGCGTATAGATAGCTAACTGAATATGTGTCAAAGGAGAAAATGAAAAAGAATGTCCCTATTAGAATAGCCCCCCATAATTTCATCCACATTTAGTTACCCTCCTTCTCTGATCAGCTTATGGGCAAGACCTGTAACCTTAACGTTAATGGGCAAGCTAAAGGTTAATCCTAAAATTTTGGCAGCATAAATATCTACTGTCCTTGATGCCTTTATCTCTAATACGTCCCCTCTCTGTACAGTCTGTGAAGTAGCTTGGAAAGTTACCTTCGAAGGATCCATACCAGCCCTTACCAATAAATCATTAAATTGTTGTCTAGTTTGTGCGTTAGCGCCATTTTGCACTTTCATTACTTGCAAAACTTCATTAGCAGCACTGTTAATAATGCCCTTGGCCTCTGTGTACTGCCATATTGACAATCCGAACATGACAAAAAAAGTAACTATTAGAGAATAAAAAAGGATAGAGACATGACTGTCCCCATCCTCTCTTTTTATCAAATTCTTCATTTCTCTTCTCATAAAATCAGCTAATTTCATTGACTTTGCTGGAAATTTTACCGAAAATCAACGGAATCAGTGTATCTTTAAACAGTACAAAAACAACAACAATCAATATAATAGCTACTAATGTAACTACAACCCAATTCACGCCATCGCCTTTATCTCCATTGATAAGGGACATACTTTTAGCATAAAGTTTAGCACCTACATTTTTAAAATTATTTTTAGCTTTTCCGATGATACTAGACATATAATATCTCCTCCATATTTTAATTTTTTAAAGTGCAGCTAGACCTGCAAAAAGTTTAAATGCCATCAAACCCATAAAAATCATGTCATGAAAGATTAGAATCCCGTAGAATAAATTCATTTTTTCGGGATTTCCTTTAGTGAGCTCTATCAGTGAAAGTCTACGTAAATCCCTTAAATCATTTTTTATTGAGTTTAAATCATCTTCCCCTTCGTGGAATCCTTTCTCCAAAATAACATTGACTACAGATACAAAATCGTACATTACTGGAAGATCAATATCTTCTGCAAAGATTTTCAGTGCGTCTTTCATTAACATCCTGTCGCTATTAGCAATTAAACGCTTGAGCATTTGCCCAAGAAGTTCGCTACCTTGATTACTGGCTGCTTCGAATATACCTTTTAAGGGCTTACCGACCTCTAGCGCATTAATCATTTTGCTAATGAGATTTGGAAGATCCCTAATCAATAAATTCTGCCTTTTTTTGTGCTGTTTTGAAATATCATTAATATCGTTCCAAATTAAAAGCCCCACTGAAAGTGGGACTAATGTATAAAGTATTGGCATATGCGTCACTACTGGTAACAACACCATTATTGGAACAAACAGTAATGATTTTAGTATCGTTTTTGCAATGAAATATGGGTAACTATCCTTTTTATTCAGAGTCAAATATTTTGCCCTTGTAGCTTCTCCAAATATTTGATCTAACCATTTCCATTTTTCAATCCGGTCCGAAAAAAGAACAAGAAAAGAATTTTGTTCCATTCTCCGGATTTCTTTCTCGTCCATATTAAGAAAAACAGCCATTTTTGTTATTTTTTTTTGCCTATCAAATCCAGGCAAGATAATAGACAGCACTGGCAGAGACATGATTAGTATCACAATTGAAAACAAAAATGAAAGATTCGTTTTTTTCACCTCCTTTAATTAATTTATAAATAATGTTCATTACAAGTTGTCTAAATTTAATCTTAAATACTTATCCCTGCCCAAATATGCGAAAAAAGTAGTCAACAATAAGGTTCCAACCAATATTTTGCCTGGTGTAGTCAATAAGGTTAATGACGAACCAATACTCTCCATATTTTTTTCAAGATAAGCGAATAAAAAAATTATTGCCCATCCTGCAGGAAAAATAACGAAAAACTTATTTCGTTTAGTCCTGTTCTCAACATCAATAGTTTGGAGCAAGGCGATGTCACTCTTAATATCATCATTTGACTCCTTAATACTTTTAATGGACTTCGTATGGAACCCATCAATATTCCCCATTATTATCTTTTCACATAGATCATCGAACTTCCGAAACTGAACTTTAGCACTCATTTGCTTTAGAGCAGTTCGTGGATCTACCCCAAGTAAAAGAGAATTATACAGATTTTCAAAAAGTGGTTTAGTGACACCAGACATTACTGGCAAAGACATTTCTAAAGATTTTTGAAGAGATTTGCAATCCCTCATCATGGATACTAAAAGTCTTACATTTGTGGGCAGATTAAAAAGCATAGCCTTTCTTCTAGAATATTTTAATTTTGAAAAGACTAATCGCGGCACAAAAAAACCGATAACTGTTCCGACTACTGCGAACATTAGGTTATCGGTTATAAACGCGATTGAAATTCCTACCACCATTGAAATTATCATAAGAATAATATAGTGCTTTAGCTGAAACTTTAAGCCTAGATCAGTGGCTTGATCCTTTACACTATCAAAACCAAAAGCATTTCGTAGCCGGTTACTCCTCACTTCACTTTTTTTCTTAGGTAATAAGCTGGATATACCATAAGTTATAACAATAACTGCAAATGCAATAAGTGCAAAACTCATATACCCTCCACCTCACACCAGCGATGATATTCTTTTTCATCAGGTTCTTCTGATTGAATTTTTTCCAAAAAGCTTGTTGATTTAATCTTATTTTTAAACTCTAAAACCTGAGTCGTGGGGTTATACTTGAAAATTGTATTTAAAACAGGCTCCTCTGTTCCTTTGTAACTAATCAGTTCACTTATTTCCATCAAAACTCTCACACCAGTTTTCTTCGATCTTTTCTGAAATAATATAAGATCCAAGGAACCAGCAACTTGCGCTGCAGCTGCATTAGTATTCCCGTTAAGTTGCAATAACCGTACACCTGCTTCTGCTGCGCTATTGGCATGAATGGTTGTCCAAATAACATGACCTGTATTCATGGCAATTAAAGCTTCAGAAGCCGCCTCTTCATCTCTTATTTCGCCAATAGCCAACACAGAAGGCTTTAACCGAAGAGTAGCCTTAACTAATTTTCCAATACCATAACTTTTGTCTTTATCCTCAATATTTTTAACTAACAAGGATGGTAAATTGGGATAATCTTTATATTGCAATTTGCTTGCATACATCAACTCCTCAGAGTCCTCAATTGAAATGATTCTAGTAATCTTTGGAACATATTGAGGGAACATAAGCAATTTAGCAGTTTTACCACTGTTTGTTCCGCCAGCAACCAGAGTATTCGCCCCCATTTTTATGGCGAATTGAAGAAACTCGGTTCCTTCCAGGCTTATATTTCCATAGGCTATACATTCTTCGTCTGTGTATACGTTAGGAGGAAATTTTCTTATTGAAATAAGAGAGTGACCACCACTCACCCCTGAGTAATGTTTATTATCTGCAACAGCACAAATTCTAAAGCCTCGATAGTTAGCATCAATAATTGGTTCATTACTCGACAATGGCTTTCCTATCGGCATCAGCATTTTGTCAATGGTCTGTATTAAATGCTCCGTACCCTGAAATTTTATATGCTCCATATGGACATCTTTACCATTAATTTCTGCAATGACCTGATCAGGACCGTTGATTTCGATTGAACTAATGGTAGGATCATCTAAAATTTCCTGGATTACACCAAGCTCTGTAATTTCTTTTTGCACCATTTCAATAACATCAGTGATTGGCATCGTAAAAACAAAATCCGTGATACTTCTCACCATATCAGCAATCAAATATTTAATTTTTTGTCTTTTATCTTCGTTTGTCAGTGAACTCACATAATCATCTAAATGCCCCTCAGCGAGTTGTCCTCTTATTCTTTCAGTAATAGATGTTATGTTCTTCATTTCCAAGTCCGAAAGTTCTGTCTTTGCTTCTCTTAAATGATATTTAAGAGTTAAATGATCCATTGGATCAATCAGCCCAATATTTTCATTTCCTGTTTTGAGGCTATTTCGCGGACTCCATTGAATTCCATTAGGCTCAATTTCCGAAAATTTTTTGGCTAGTTCGCTGTGTTTGGTATAAATTGCGATATTATTAGATTGCAAATGATTAGTGGCAGAAAATAAAATCAGCCTTTCTTTCTCTATACCAAACACTTCATTACTTTTTTTAGAAAAAGTATAATTATTCACGAATTCAATTTCACTCAAACTATAGAAAACAATGATATCTGCAACTTTCATTCCATACAAAGTTGCTGGATGAATCATTGTTCCTTGACTAACGAAAAAAATATAATCATACATACTGGAAAGTTTATTCTTTAAATAAAGCGGTAATTCGATCAATGAACTGTTGCTGTTAATTCTTCTAGTAACAGGATTTTCAGGGTTAGATCGTGGATTCATCAATATATAATCACTGCTATCATTCTTCGTGTAAATATATTCACTCATTTCAGCTGGTGCATTGCGGTCATAGTCCAAGAGTAACTGATCCATGGACTTTTCCTTATCAATCTTGACCGCTTCTTCACCTAGCGCATAAGCTATCCGTGGAATACCAAGACATGGAAATTCAACAATGATACTTTTTTTATTTTTTGGAAGTTGTCCAATTGTCTTTTGCAAATATCCGATAGTATCACCACCACCAGGATTTGCAATCATCAGTGTTCTACTATCCGTTTTAATTTCCGACATATCTTTCATTTTTCCTTTCTATAATCCTATTTTATATAGCTTACTTCAGTAGCCTTATATCATATCCTGTAACCAAACAATATCTTCAAATCCTGTAAACCCTCCAGCATCTAAAATCTCTTTGAGAGCATTTTGACCACCTATCGGATTATACGGGCAATTAGGGCTATGACAAAAAGCCAGATACCCCAACTTAGGATGTTTAAATGCGTATCCGCGCGGCATAATATAACCGCCACTCACCTTAAATTTTTGTGTTCCCAACTTTACGATCTCCAAAGCATCATTAATTAATTTGGTAGCCTCTAGCAATTTTATTTCCTCCTTCTCTCGCCTTTAACATCATTAAAACAAAAGGAACAGCACTATTAACTGTGCTGTTCCTTTTGTTTTAATATCGTCCACATTTCTTTAACTCTTTCTATTGATTGAATTCCACCTTTCCAAAAAATAGATGAATCTAATTTGAATAACTCTTCTTCAAATTCTTTTTCAGCTACTTCGTAATCACTATCGATCATAACTACTCGCTCTGGATTTATATTTTCATCTGAAACAACGGCACATGCCTCTTCAAGATTCATTCTCTGACTCAGCAGTTTCAGTTTTAGTA
The DNA here is from genome assembly GCF_038003695.1 of Paenibacillus sp. FSL L8-0494. NCBI lineage: Bacteria > Bacillati > Bacillota > Bacilli > Caryophanales > Paenibacillaceae > Paenibacillus > Paenibacillus sp. FSL L8-0494. Next base: position 685 of record NZ_JBBOPQ010000002.1, on the reverse strand, counting down.
GCGCAATCATATCTTCATCAGTCAATTTTCTTCGTTTCTCTTTACGCCCGAATTGATACCCAGCATTCTCTAAACTGTAAACCCAGCGCCTCGCAGAGCTTTCAGCAAGTTCTAAAACTTCTGCCGCCTCTTTAAAAGACCAGATTCCCATGTTACCCCCCTCTTTAAACAAAAAAAGCGCCTACTATCGGCACCTTCACGCTTAATATGATTTTCGAAAGAAGTATCACTTCTTAACTCAATGTCCCTCGTGTAACTGCCTGGTGTCAAAAATTATCATGTTATAAGAATATCACGTATTTCAGCCTGTAACGTACCTAAAAAGTATGATACAAGTATGATTTGAAATATTTAGCTGTAGCAGCATCCAGGAGAGCGTGAGCGGTAGCAATTAGCCAGGGCAAAATGCTCAGATCCGGAACCTGCAGACACTTAAGTGAGCTGCTGATCGATGCGCCGGCGATACCTGGTCCTGGGCGCTGGATCGCATCCAGGATAGCGTGAGTAGCAGCTGCAGGAGATCCAGCGGTGAGCGGTGGCAATTAGCCAGGAACAATGCTCAGATCCGGATCCTGCAGACACATAAGTGAGCTTCTGATCGATGCGCCGGCGGTAGCTGGTCCTGGGCGCTGGACCGCATCCAGGAGAGCGTGAGTAGCAGCTGCAGGGGATCCAGCGGTGAGCA